>JAUXEM010000002.1 GCA_030620515.1 Salinivirgaceae bacterium | reverse complement strand
GTAATCACTAAACAGAGTGATAATTACAAAGTATATGCTGATTAATATAATTTCCCTTTTTACAAAAAAAATATAATTATTAATGAAAATGTAATTTGCTTTTTCCTGAATGATACTATACATTTGAATTTAGATTAATTTCAAATTTACTGCATATGTCGAAAATAACCTGGAAACCCGGAACAATGATTTATCCTGTGCCTGCTGTTATGGTAAGCTGCGGAGATACTGAAGAAGATTTTAATATAATAACCGTAGCCTGGACCGGCACCATTTGCTCGGATCCGCCAATGTGTTATATTTCGGTTCGTAAAAACAGACATTCCTACGACATAATTAAGAAAACAGGCGAGTTTGTAATAAACCTAACAACTAAGGATCTTGCTAAAGCTACCGACTGGTGCGGGGTTAAATCGGGTAAAAAGGTAAATAAATTTAAAGAAATGAACCTTACTCCTATTTCGGCATCAAAAGTTAAAGTACCAATGATTAAGGAATCACCTATAAATATAGAATGTCAAGTGCTTGAAATTAAAGAACTGGGAACCCATGATATGTTTTTGGCTGAAGTAGTTGCTGTAAATGCAGATAAAAAATACTTAAACCCAGATACAGGTGAGTTTGATTTAAGCAAAGCTGAACCAATAGCTTATTCGCATGGTTTTTATTACAAGCTTGGGAAAAAAATTGGCAAGTTTGGCTGGAGTGTTCAAAAAAAGAAGAAAAATAAAAAAACCGAATAACGGAAAAGGAAAATGGACACTGGAGAATGGAAAAAGGAAAAACTCGCAACAACAAACTCTTTGCGCTTTAGCGTGAATATTTAATTCGTGAATTCGCAGCTATTAAATGAATGAGAGAATAGTTGAATGATTCAATGAGCGAATAAAAAACATTGTGTCTTTGTGGCTGTGCTAATAGTCGTTTTGGATTAAGTTTGTAATTCGTTTCATTCATGTAGATTAACAAAATATCCTGACCCTTCAAAATTAAACAAAAATCAGAAGATTTTGTGGAGCCCAAATTCCGCACACACCCCGCGCGAGAAAAAAAGCCAAAATGAATTTTAGCATTTGTTGCAGCTCGTTTTTTCTTTGATTTATTAAAAATATGTCTTTACAGCAAACTCAAATTGGTCAATAAATATTCTTTTAAAAACAGTTATATTATTTTGCTCGTAAAACAAAAGCATTGCTTTCTTATAATCAATACTATCAACTGTCCTGAATGAAATCGGACAAGTTTTCTGATTAATTAATATTGCATTACTTACTATTCTTGCAGTTCTTTTATTTCCATCAGAAAAAGGCTGAATATAAGATATTAATATCAATGCTAATAATGCTTGTTCAAAAACATTGCTTTTCCTATTTATTAAATAACAGACACTTGTTAATGCTTCTTTTATTTGAAACTCATTTTCAAGTGGTTTATAATTAGTTCCTGATATTCCAACACGCCTCTTTCTTATATTCCTGTCAATCCCTAAATCTTTTATTAAAATACTGTGAATATCTTCTATTTTTGATAAGGAAAGCGGAAATAAATAATCAGGATTGTCAATTATAAAATCTAATGCATCTTTGTGATTTAACAACATTGTTGCTTCTTCTTTTGATTTCCCTTGTGCAACTTCCTTTTCTTTTATTAAACGTTCAGTTTCGAGTAAAGAATATGTATTCCCTTCTATTTGTGATGATTTCCACGACAAATCAATTGCCAATCGTTCTAATTCATTGTTGTATTCATTTTTTGTTAATTCTGAAATATTTTTTGAATATTCATTCTGCAAATCCTCTAATTTTAAATTTTCTGATTGCAAAAGTAAATCTACGTTTGGTAATAAATCTTGAATTATTGAAATGTCAAAAGTTTCTTTTATTTCTCGCTCGTCAATTTCTTTTGAATAATAAGTATCAATATCGGTGTTCTCGAAAAGTTTAAAATATTGTGATAGTCTATATTTTGTAGATTTCCCTTTCCCTATCGTTTCAATTAGTTTTTTGGTAATTAAATTCGTTAAAACGCGTTTTAAAGTAGCTAAACTTTTTTCACTATTAATCCCTTTAAGAATGGAGGAAGAGGAGCTATCTGGATTTAATTTTAGATACTCTAATATTTGGTTTTCAATATTCATTATTTATCGTTTAGCTCACAAAAATACTCTTTTTAGCTCAAAATAATTAATAAATGAGCCGTATTGTTTATCTAATGAGCTACAATGGTAAAATAACTACAACTATTTAATTATAAAACAAAAATAGAACACTGATGACACTGATGCAAGCATCGCAGATTTACACTATTTTTTAGATAAACACAATTTACGAATTAGCAGCTATTAATGAAGGAGTGAATGGTTGAATGATTCAATGAGAGAACAAAAAACGTTGTGCCTTTGTGGTAAAAACAACTTCAAGTATTTAATTAATTATTAATACATTTCCTTTTTATGATAAATCTCATTTAAATTAGTATCCTAACCTTACTTTTATCCTAGCTAAAATAAATACATTTTCATATATTCACGTAGTTTAAAATCAATTGCTATAAACAATAGTAGAATACATTTTATTTAGTCAAAAAAGGCGGTGAGGCCGCTCGGCGATAAACATGGCAGGCAGGTATTACCCAAAGATTCTGATGTACATTGTGATCGGGACTAGTTCAACTTTGAAATTTATGTTCACACTAGCGTACCTGAAATTACAGTTTTACTGATTTAGATTAAATATTACTAAACAACCAATAGCTAAAAATTGTTATTGAAAACAATATGAAGAATAAAAGAAACTCATATAATTAATATTATACACAATTAAAATTTTATAAAGTATGAAAGTTACGGTAATTGGAGCTGGAAATGTAGGAGCAACTTGCGCTAACGAAATTATAAATAAAGATTTGGTGAATGAATTGGTATTGGTCGACATTAAAGAAGGAATGACTCAAGGGAAAGCTCTCGACCTATGGCAAACTTCATCTATATTACAATTTGACACTCGCGTACGAGGTGTTGTAAACGATTATGAAGCAACGGCTGGTTCAGAAGTAATTGTTATTACATCGGGCTTACCACGTAAACCAGGAATGAGCCGCGACGACTTAATTGCTACCAATGCAAAAATTGTAAAGGATGTAACAAAAAAAGCTATTGTTCATTCTCCACAAGCAAAAATAGTTGTCGTATCTAATCCTTTAGATGTTATGACCTATGCAGCATTCCTTGCTGCTAATGAAGTTGTACCTAAGCGATCAAACGAAGTTTTTGGTATGGCAGGCATTTTAGATACCGCTCGCTATAAAGCATTTTTAGCCGAAGCTTTAAATATGTCGCCAAAAAGTATTCATGCTATTTTAATGGGTGGACATGGCGATACAATGGTTCCACTACCTCGTTATACAACTGTGGCTTCAATTCCAATTCGCGAATTAATGGATGAAGAAACACTACAATCAATTATAGATAGAACCAAAACGGGTGGTGGCGAAATTGTAAAATTAATGGGAACATCGGCTTGGTATGCACCAGGTGCTGCGGCAGCTCAAATGGTTGAAGCAATTGTAAAAGATTCTAGAAGAATATTCCCCGTTTGCGCTAGCCTTAGCGGAGAATATGGTTTGGAAGATATATACTTAGGAGTACCTGTTGTTTTAGGTAAAAAAGGTATTGAAAAAGTTATTGAATTAGATCTTAACAAAGAGGAAAGAGAATTGCTTTACGACTCAGCAAGATCAGTAAAAGAGGTAATGTTAACATTGGATGACATGGACTTATTTGAGAAAAAATATGGTAATTTAAATCCAATTCCAGAAGCATAACAAAACACTTTAGCTAATATAAATAAAAGAGGCTATATAAAAGGGTAGTACCATGTGTCTTTACGAGGGAGAATGGCGAAGTAATCTGCTGATAAAAATACAAACAGATTGCTTCATTTCATTCGCAATGACAAAATCTGGACTTTTTAAACAGCCTCTTTTTTTGATATTCTGAATCATGCAAATAGAAATTCCGATTGAAATAATAGAGCTTGAAGAAAATAGTTACCATTTAATGATTGAAGGAGCTTTTAATGAAGAACTAAAAGGGAATTTAATAATTGATACCGGTGCTTCTAAAACAGTATTCGACTCTTCTTTTGTTTCTGCCTTTGTAACAGACATTGAAGAACTTGAGGAAAATGACTCTTCAGGTATAAATGCAACAATTACTAATGCCCGAACAGGTATTATACCACATATAGCTTTTTCAACCCTCAAACTTGAACACTACGAATGTTTGTTGCTAGATTTATCGCATGTAAACCAAGTTTACCAAAAATATACCGATAGGCAAATAGCTGGGCTAGTTGGAAGTGATTTTTTGCTCAAATATAAAGCTGTAATTGATTATGAGCAAAAGACACTTACTTTAATTCAATAACTGGAAAATTACACTTGAATATCGAAAACTTGTATAATTATAAATGGTAGGGAACCTATAACATTCGCCCAAAAATGAATGAATATAGCAGGATAAATGCTATCTGATTTTTCTCGATAATAAGCAGCTAAAAGTCCTATTACAGTAGTATTAAATACTATAAACGACACAAAAAATGAATCCATACTAAAAGCTAACATTGAGTGCATTGTACCAAAAAACAAACCAGAAACCCAAATCGGAAGACTTAAGCGTAGAAATTTCACATTTATGTGTTTATGCAAGAAACCCTGAATAAAACCTCTTGTAAAAACCTCTTCACAAATACTTGACCATATCCAAACGGTTAAAACCAATTCTAAAATAGAATTGTTTTCAGGAAAAGTAACTCCACTAGTCTGTGTGGAAAAAAGACTCTTTAAAAAAACATTAAAAAACAACATGCCAAAAATAAATGATACAATAATAATAAGTGTTGATACCCATAAAAGCTTAAAGTACCTTATGTTATTTGGTATTGAGAAACCATAACCCTTTAATGAACCTTTATTTACCACGAGTATAATAAGTAGAGACAAGGATAACATGACGAACTTTCCTATTGTATTTTTTGTGTAAAAATTAAGATCAACCAATTTTTCGAGATAAGAAACAATGGGTATAGAGATATATTTAATTAATACTAATATTAATATACCTAGTGCTATAACTACAAATACACTCAGAAATTTATTTTCTCTAATCTTTTCAATAATTGAATTCATTTTTCTTAATATTTACAGGTTAATTTAAAATTTGTGGAACTATTTATAATTGAATATTTTCTATGTCAGGTTCTTGAGTAAAGTTTAAAAAGCTTTTCAACTCCGGGTACTGCACTATTAAAAAAGAATTTCTGCTCATTTAAAATTTTCCGAGCTTTATCTGCAAAATTCTCATCGTTCATATTATTCATAAGATGCATTATTACTTGCTCGCGCATAAATCCGGCAAAATGCATACACGATACATATAAATTATTACTCCACTTTGCTTGAAGTACTTTTGTTAAATCGTTATTCATTAAAGTAAGTAGGTGCTGCTCACCATCTATAATCAAATTCATTTGTTGACTCTGCCAATACTCGAGTGCTTTTGCTGCTACACTGGTATATGCAATATTGGCTCCCCTAAGCTCAGTCGGTTCATATACCTGAATGTATACCTTCACTCCTCTTTTTATTGCATTAGCAATTTCTGCTTTTACTCTTTTATAAGGATTAGGAAAAATATCAATAACTGCTATCTCTGTACATTGATTCATCATTGATTCAAATTTTTTGAATGCCAAATCAACCGATTCTATTGTGTAGCTTCGTTCGTCGTAATGGGTTTTACCCAAATCTTTTAACTTGCTTCTAACGTTACCTGTTTTAGCTAATAGCGATTTTTCTAGATGACCAATAAACTCATCTGGTGCAACGGCTTTACAAATACGACTTTTATTGTCTTCAATAATAACTGCTCCCTTTTCAGCTAATGCATCAATAGCCTTATAGACATTTGCTGTTGGTTTATTAATTTTCTTGGCAATGCGATATGCAGTCATTGGTTCGGTAGTTAATAATTCAATATACACTTCCGATTCAAGCATATTAAAACCTATGGCGAGTAAATCTTGAAATACTGTATTAGCTGTTTGCATATAGCAATAATTAATCTTGGTTTGTGTGAGCAAATATAATATAAAGCTACTACTAAATTAGTGTAATTATATACTAACACTCTAACAGATTGGTTATCTGCGTTATTAACGTTTTAGTATTATTATATTATTAGAAAATGATGTGGAAAATGATGTTTCTGAGTTTAATAAAACGAAAAAAGCCATCTACCTAAGTAAATGGCCTTTAATTTAGTAGTAATTAGTAGTTTATATATTAGAAGCAATCCAATCCCCAACTTCCGTGGTCTTGTGAGCTTTTTCATCAGCTGAAATATCTTCGGTAACAACATTAGCTTCTAACGACATATTAACAGCTTTGCGAATAGCTTTTGCCTCCTCAAGTAAATTGAGTGATTCTAACAACATTGCTGCTGAAAGTACGGTTGCAATTGGGTTAGCAATATCTTTACCTGCTGCTTGTGGGTATGAACCATGAATTGGCTCAAATACAGAAGTATGCACGCCTACCGATGCAGAAGGTAATAAGCCCAAGGAGCCTGTAATTACACTTGCCTCATCTGATAAAATATCACCAAACATATTCTCAGTTACCATAACATCGAACTTCTTTGGCCACTGTATTAACTGCATTGCAGCATTATCAACAAACATATAGTCGGTTTCAATGTTGCTATATTCTTTATCCATTTTTTGAGCAATTTCTCTCCAAAGGCGCGATGTGGCAAGCACATTTGCTTTGTCAACTACAGTAAGTCGTTTATTACGCTTTGCTGCATAGCTATATGCTAATTTCAATATCCGCTCAATCTCTTCCGTGGTATAAACACAGTTATCAAAAGCCGATGTTAAATCTTCAGAGCGTCCTTTATCTCCAAAGTAAATTCCACCTGTAAGTTCACGAATAACAACAAAATCAGCTCCCTCAACAATATCTTTCCTAAGCGGACTTTTATGCAATAAAGATGGAAATGTAGTTACCGGACGAATATTTGCATACAAACCAAGCTCTTTACGCATTTTAAGCAAACCTTGCTCGGGGCGTACTTTCGCTTTAGGATCATTGTCGTACTTTGGGTCGCCAATAGCACCAAAAAGTACTGCATCAGCATTCATGCATAGCTCATGCGTTTTGTCAGGATAAGGGACACCTGTTTTGTCTATAGCAATTGCTCCAACATAAGCCCCTTCAAAATTAAAGGTATGACCAAATTTATTACCTACTGCTACTAAGGTTTTCTTTGCCTGCTCAATAATTTCAGGACCAATTCCGTCGCCTGGTAATGTTGCAATTTTATAGTTCATTTTTTATGGTTTTACTTATTTACTAAAAAACATTAAGCCATTCAATTCCTTATTTTCAAAAAAAAGTCACGAATTTACGAATTATGTTATTTTCAATCTTCTTCAATCTATTTCACCACAGATTACTCAGATTAACACGGATTAAACAAACTCAATCTTTTTTCTTCAATCTTTTCCCATCAATCTTCTTCAATCTATTTCATCATATTCTAGTGCTTTCATAGCTTTCAATCTTATTCTTTATACTTAATAAGTAATCAATATCGTCGAAGCCTTTTTGTAAGCATTCTTTCTTATAACTATTAATCTCAAAAGATTCCTGAGCACCTGTAGTTTTCAAAATAATGGTCTGCTTCGCTAAATTAACCTCCACTTCTGTTTTCGGATCGTTCTCAATTTCTGCAAATAGGTTCTCTAAGAATTCAGGAGTTACTTGAACTGGTAAGAGCCCATTGTTTAAAGCATTCCCCTTAAATATATCGGCAAAAAAACTTGATATTACTACTCTAAAACCATAGTCGTAAATAGCCCATGCTGCATGCTCACGGCTTGAACCACTACCAAAGTTCTTTCCACTTACTATAATACTTCCATTGTATTTTGCATTGTTTAAAGGGAAGGTTGCTATTGGTTGATTATTATTATCGTAACGCCAGTCGCGAAACAAGTTCTTATCAAAATATTTACGTTCAGTTGCTTTTAAGAATCTTGCCGGAATTATTTGGTCGGTATCTACATTCTCAATAGCCAATGGCACACAAGCTGATTGTATTGTTTGGAATTTATCTATAGCCATTATATTTTTTTTAGTATTAAGATTTTTAGTATCAAGTACAAAGACTTACTTCTTGTCTTATGTCTATTAGTCTTGCTTCTATAATTTAAACTCTTCACGCGGGTCGCTTATTTTTCCGGTTATAGCCGCTGCCGCTGCCGTTAATGGACTCGACAATATTGTACGAGAACCTGGTCCTTGGCGCCCTTCGAAATTACGGTTCGATGTTGCCACAGCCAATTTACCAGCTGGTACTTTATCGTCGTTCATAGCTAAACAAGCTGAACAACCTGGCTGACGCATAATAATTCCAGATTCAGCCAACACTTTATCTATGCCCTCTTCAATGGCCTGTTTTTCAACTTGTTTAGAACCGGGGACAATCCAAACTGTTGTATTATCAGCCTTTTTCTTACCTTTTAAAAAGGAAGTAAATTCACGTAAATCTTCAATTCTACCATTAGTACAACTGCCCACAAAAACATAATCAACAGGAGTTCCCAATATTTGTTCCCCTGCTTTGAATTGCATGTAATCTAATGCCTTTTTATAAGTCGCATTGTTGTGAACTTCAATAGACTGAGTTACCCCCATACCCATTCCAGGATTTGTTCCGTAGGTAATCATTGGTTCAATATCGGCAGCATCAAAGGCTAACTCTTTATCAAAAACAGCATCTTTATCGGTATATAGTTTTTCCCACTCAGTAAGTTTTTTGCCCCACTCCTCGCCTTTTGGAGTAAATTTGCGTCCTTTCACATAGTCAAATGTAGTTTTATCTGGAGCAATTAAACCACCACGTGCACCACACTCAATACTCATGTTACAAACAGTCATTCGTCCTTCCATACTTAAGTTAGTAAAAGTATTGCCTGCATACTCAATAAAGTATCCTGTTCCACCACTAGCTGTAAGTTTCGATATTATATATAGAATTAAATCTTTTGCTGTTACACCTTTACCTAACTGCCCATTTACTGTAATGCGCATCTTTTTAGGCTTAGGCTGCATAATACATTGGCTTGCAAAAACCATTTCCACCTCGCTGGTTCCAATTCCAAATGCTACGCTACCAAAAGCACCATGAGTTGCTGTATGACTATCGCCACAAACTATAGTCATTCCTGGTTGCGATATTCCTAGTTCTGGTCCTATAACATGCACCACGCCATGGTACTGATGGTTTAAACCATATAAAGTAATGCCATGTTTTTTTGTATTTTCGCTAAGTTTATCTACTTGCATTCTCGACAATTCGTCTTGAATTGGCTTATCCTGATTCATTGTTGGAATATTATGGTCGGGCGTTGCCACAGTATTTTCAGGTCGAAGCACTTTAATTCCCCTATTATCTAATCCTAAAAATGCTACAGGGCTCGTTACTTCATGAATTAAATGCTTATCTATGTACAATACATCTGGACCTCCCTTAATAGAATCGACCACATGAGCATCCCATACCTTATCAAATAATGTCTTTCCCAATTTCCTCAGTTTTAAATAAAAAATAAATTAATGCATAATGAAGCACCAAAGATAAATATTGCATATATGATTTAAAAAGACTTATTTTGTTAATTATTAATACCTTTTAGGTATAGTTACGATGAAATAATGATAGATTTTTTTAATGATGGAATTACGACATTTAAGATATTTTTTAAAAGTTGCCGAGGAGCTAAACTTTAGCAAAGCCGCCGAAAAACTATTTATATCGCAGCCCCCTTTGAGCCGACAGATAAAAGATTTGGAGCAACAAATAGGTGCTAAATTATTTAATCGTAATAACAAAAGAGTTGAGCTTACTGAGGCTGGAAAGTACTTTGAAAAAGAAGTAAGTCAGTTATTACTCACTTTAGAACGGATTAAACTAAAAACTAATAAGATAGCGGCAAACGTAAGTGGCGAATTTCGTATTGCCTATATAAGTTCAACTTTTTCGGGAGTAATATCTAACTTAATTCAACATCTTTCAGAACTATATCCTTATGCCAACTTTAAACTAAATGAGATTAGAACAGCGCAACAAATTGAAGGATTAGAACAAGGAAAACTAGATTTAGGAGTTTTACGCGCTCCTTTGCAATCGTTAAAAATAGATACTAAATTGTGGTATAAAGATGGATATGCTTTGGTATACAATAAGAACTTAGTTAATATTAAATCAGAAAAAGATTTCAAGAATTTTAAAAACGAAACATTTGTATTTTTTAATAAAGATTATGCACCACACTACCACAACTCGCTTTTAGAAATTTGTGCAAGCTATGGATTTACTCCTAATGTTGTACATGAATCGAATAACATTAATTCCATTATTCAGCTAGTGCGTAATGGTTTGGGTATTTCTATTGTTCCGGAAAGCGTTATTAAAAATCACGCTTACAAGGAATTATCTTTCAAAACATTGAAAGACACCAAATTATTTACTGAAGTATTGCTTGCCACCCCAAAAGCCCAATCATCGGAAATTACTGATGCTGCTGTAAGCTTTTTACTGAAAGCGGTTTAGTTTAAAAAAACAATTGCAAATTGAGGTATTTTAAATGCTGATTTAAATAATAAAGCAGCCCCCTTTGGAGCTGCTTTATTATTCTATATGGATATTTCTTTTAGTCAGTTAAAGTAATAATTACTCTGTCAATCTCACCTGTAAATTCAAATGTGCTACCCTCATAGTCTTTATCTACCTGAGTACCCGAGTCCATTCCAACATCGAATGTTTCGGCTAATGAGTAGGTTGAAATATGCATCATTTCAAAATACTCTTCATCTACTTTTTCGCCATTTACAAGCAATACACCTGTACCCGACCATGGCTTCAGAGTACCATCAATTTTAGATCTGTCTAAAACAAAATCAAACTTTAAATCGGTTTTACCTTTCGGTAGTTTTGGTGATGTTAAATGGTAATGCACACCATCTAAAAAGTTATAATCGAAATGTAGCTTAGCGCCTTTAATATACATGGTATATCCACCTGTCATTCCACCACACGAAACTATAACACCTTCTTCATCGCCTTTTAGGTCAATAGTTGTTTCAATTTTATGTGAACGACCTTTTACCGGTGCTGATGCTTTTTCAGCGATACGAACAGCACCCGGAGCGTAATAAGTAAATTCCTTTTTATCTCCAAACAGCACATAGTTTACTGCATTTAAACGGGCTAACATATCGTCATATAACGGATAAACCTGATTAGCCCAAGCTTCTTCTTCAAATATTGCTTTAAGTTCTTCTAATTTTTCAGGATATTTTTCGGCTAAATCGGTACTTTCCGAAAAGTCTTCGGCTACATGATAAAGCTCCCAAACATCATCTTCGAAAGGCTTTACAAGGTTTACATCCCAAGGCATACGGTTGGCATGTAAGGTAACAGCTTTCCATCCATCTACCCAAATAGCACGGTTACCAAACATTTCGTAATACTGTACTTTTTTAGCGTTTGGCGCATCGGCATTATCAAACGAATAATTCATTGATACACCTGTAAAAGGTTGTTGTACTATTCCATGATATTCGTGAGGACGTTCAACACCGGCTGCTTTCATAATAGTAGGAGCAATATCAGTAATATGATGATACTGGCTACGAACCTCGCCTTTTGCTTTAATACCATTTGGCCAATGTACAACCAATGCATCTTGCTGTCCGCCACGATGCTCCGATTGTTTAAAGTACGGGAAAGGTGTATTACCTGCCATAGCCCAACCAGCATGGTAATGCGGATAGCTGTCCCACTGTCCCCAATTATCGTAATTACGCATATTGGCATCAAATGGTGTTTGCATACCATTTAACACATAAGTTTCATTAAAGGTTCCGGTTAATCCACCCTCGCCACTAGCACCATTATCTGCAGTAACAAAAATTAGGGTATTATCAAGTTCACCAATACGTTTTAATGTTTCAATAACACGTCCAATCTGATAATCCACATGCTCCATTTGAGCAGCAAATACTTCCATTTGCTTGGCATACATTTTCTTTTCGTCAGCGTTTAATGATTCCCAAGCTGGTATTTCAGGAATACGTCCTGAAAGTATAGTATTTTCAGGTACAACGCCTAACTTAATTTGATTGGCTATAATTTGCTCACGAGCTTTATCCCAACCCATATCAAATTTCCCTTTATATTTGGCAATATAATCGTCGGGTGCATGGTGAGGCGAGTGCATTGAACCAGATGCCCACAGCATCATAAACGGCAAGTCTTTATCGAGCGATTTGTGACCTGTAATCCAATCAATAGCTCTATCAGCTAAATCTTTATCTAAATGTTCTGCTTTGCGATAAGGTTCTGGATGATGATCGTCCCACATAACTGGTATAAATTGGTGCACATCGGCAGCCATAAAGGTATAAGCATGCGCAAACCCCTCGTTGCTGGGCCAACGATCGAATGGGCCAATTTGCGATACTTCGTAAAGTGGCGTATGATCCCATTTGCCCAAAGCATAATTTACATATCCTACTTCTTCTAAATAGTTTGCCACCGATTTTGCCGATGGAGGAACAATAGCATTATAACCAGGAAAACCCATTGCAGTTAAGGCATGACTACCTAAACCTATCATATGAGGATTTCGGCCGGCCATTAAGCTTGCCCTCGATGGCGAACACAATGCTGTGGTATGAAAGTTATTGTAACGCAAACCATTATCGGCTAATTTATCAATGTTTGGTGTTTCAATTAAACCACCAAAACTACCCACCTGTGCATAGCCCACATCGTCTAGTAAAAATATAATAACATTAGGAGCATCTTCAGGAGGTCTCTGTTTTTCGGGCCATGCCTCAACCGATTCTTCATAGCTTTTAGCTATTTTGCCTTTAAAATCAGATTTAACTACTTCCTTTTGAGGTTGCGTACTGCATGCCATAAAGCCAATGACAATAGCGGCAACGACTGTGAATTGCAATAGCTTTTTTATTTGTCTCATAGTTTAAAAATTATATTAGAGTTTAATATTAAAGAACAACAAAATTACTGCTTTTGTTTTAATTAACAATAATTAATAATAATGCTTCGTTAAATCTTAGTTTCTCGCAAAGCCCCTAAATCGCAAAGCTTTGATAATAATTTAATTAGCTCTATTGTGCTAATTGTTGCAATTAACTATTTATCAGATAGATATAAAAACATACCGAACCATTGTAATAAGGTCGTTATGCCACCTTTAGTAACCAATGAAAGAGTAATTCTTAAGCCAGAAGCATTCGGCTCCTAAATCTTCAAAAAAAAGACCCCTGAAAAAGCTTCTTGCTTATTTATTACTCGTGAGTAGGAACGAAGCATAATGCAAATGGAGTAATTTAATGTTCGAGTTTTATCTTTATTCACTGGGTGGTTTGGAGTCACCCGGTGAGAAGCTAACTATCAACTAGTATTCTACCACTCTCTCCTTAAAATAATATACACAATATCATCTACCCATTCTCCATTAATGAGAATGCTTTGTTTAAAATGAGATTCTTTTCTAAAGGCTAAGCGTTCCACTAAGCTTATTGATTTTGTATTAACCGGGTCGATGGAAGTAACTATTCGGTGCTTATTTAAGGTGGTAAAAAGGTAGTTTATTGTTGTCTTTAGGACTTCGGTGGCATAACCTTTTCATGGTAATTTTCACTTAAAGTACAGTCCACTTCAGCTAGCTATTCATCTATAAAATGAATTCCCACATCGCCAATTAAAATAGTGGTTTTTTTATTAATTATAGCCAACTGATACCAAGTATAAGGAATATTGAATTCCTTAGCTATACGGCTTTCAATAAAATAATTAACATCACTAATAGTTTCGAGTATCAAATCCTGATATTGGTTTACTAGGCATTAGAACAATATTAAAATATTTTATTGACATCTTCTTTGATTATGTAGCGTAACAATAATCTTTCTGGATCTGTATTTACTTTATTAATTTTTTAAGGTTTGTGTGTAATTTTATACACAATAGCTGTTTATAAATAGGTTGGAGAGAATACTATTTATTTTGCAACCACTCATTGTATTGCATTAAAATTACCTTAATCTCTTTAAGTGGAGTTGTAAAAGGCACATAATAGAGGAAATCAATTTCAACATTATATAGCAACAATAAATCGTGTATTGTTTTAATGTCTTTGGTAAATTCAACCTTTTTTAAACCAACCTTAGAGTTATACAAATAGTATTCGCAATAAGAATAGGCCTGTTCGTTGGTTAGCAGAGACGAATAGCGTAAATCAACATATAAATAAATTCTGCTACTATAAACTAAATGCAAAAATCGTTGCCTTTTTTCTTCATTTTTTACCAAACTTTTTTGGTGTAAGATGGAGCTATGAAAAGTATAATCAGCTGAGTTATATGTAAAGCCGTAACCCAATATATCATGAGGTTGATAGGACTGGAATTTTTTACTATCAATATTTCTAAATGAAACTTCTAAATGACACCATTCCATATCAATTCCATTTATAATAAAACCGGCTGTTGTACGACAAAAATTATGCAGCCTAACTTCACCAAAAACAGTATCGGTATTTTCCAGTACTATGTAGCCAGGAACTTTCTTTGCCTCGCAATCATAACTACAGATAACTATGGCAAATAGGAAGATAAGAATCTTGAAAGCAGTTTTTCCCATGATTAGTCTACGTTAATTAAGCCTATAGTAATATAGCTGTTTTATTGGGTAAAATTCAAATTTTTTAGCTAATTTATACGAGCAACATTATATAAGCAACATGCCCAAACTGTTTCATAATTGTTTTCCAAGCAATAATCTATCCTACCTTAAACGCAAAAAAAACTATCCTTCTGAAATACAGGTAGTTGTTTCGTGTATTTTTATAATGTAAAAAAGCTCGCTTGTTGGAGGACTAATTAATGTGAGTAAATAAAAAGATATATCTACGGATTCCGACGCTCACGAGAATGGTCGAGACAGGCTTTACAGCTACATCAAACTATACGCATTAATTATTCAGGCTATAAAAACCAAACCTTAAACAACAACTATTGAATTAATATTTATATAATATCTGTCTAAAGAACCTATTTGTATTCCGACAAGCATAATGCAGCCGCTCCAAATATACCAGCATTACTTAATTCAGCTTGCTTTATTACAATTTTATTGCGAATAAGTTCAACAGGAAAAGTATTTATTTTTTCATTAATTGCCGGAGCAAATAACTTAAATGATCCTGCAATTGCACCACCAATTATAATACCATCAGGTGCTAAAACATACATTAAAGTTGCTATTAATTCGCCTAAGTGTTTTCCTAATTCTGCAAAAGCGCTCTTTGCAAATTTATCACCTGCCATTGCTTTATCATAAAGTTCTAACCCTGTAGATTGGTATTTGTTTATAAATAATTTACTACTACAATAGTCTTCAAAGTTACTATCCCTATATGGTAAATATCCTAATTCTCCGGCACCGCCATAAAGACCCGATTGCACTCTGCGATTAACTATTACACCACCACCAAGCCCAGTACCTAAAGTAATTCCCACAGCATTACAGAATTCTTTACCTGCTCCAAAATAAGTTTCTCCTAAAGCAAAACAATTGGCATCATTATTTACTAAAACAGGAACATTAAATTTATCCGAAACAGCCTTCTTAATGTTTAATCCTTTAAAAGAAGGAATATTATTGATAAGTAAAACTTTTCCTTTAGCCACATCTAAATATCCAGGAACTCCAATTCCAATAGCCTTAACATTTGCCATCCACACTTTATCTATGGTAGAATAAAGAACCTTGAGAACATCATCCTGTGAAAGATTAGCTTTTGTTTTAGCCTGATATGTTTTCACTAATTTGTTATTAACTAAAACTCCAGTTTTTATTGATGTACCACCAATATCGACACCAATATATATATTTTCTTGCATAGTTATTTTATAGTTAAGATATGAATCACCGCATATAAATCATTAAATTATACTTGCTAACTAGGGCAACTATTCTAAAATTTATTTTATTCTTATTTGATGCCCCTTTAAACCATAGAAAAGAATGTACAAGAAACAAGGGATACACAACCAATATGCATTTTGCGCACCGAAACTATCTTTCATAAATCCGTAAATGGTTGGTATTAACGCACCACCAACAATTGCAATTACCATTAACGATGAACCTGCTTTGGTAAATTTTCCCAAATCGGTCATAGCCAATGGCCATAGAGCAGGCCACATTAACGAACAACCTAATGCCATAAAAGCAATAAAGTAAATAGATATTTCGGGAGGTGTTATAACTACCATTAAAGAACCAAAAATTGCTATTATAGAAAAAATTCGCAAAGCTAAAGCCTGACTCATATATTTTGGTATTAGTATTATACCACTAATATAACCTATTACCATGCCTATAGGAGCTATCCATGCATATAGTTCAGCATTAGGTAAATTTAAACTTTCAGCATAATCTACTAAGGTTCCTAACGATACAGTCTCTACACCCACATAAAGGAAAAGAGCTAGTACTCCTAGTAATAAGTGTGGGAATTGCCAAATTGAAGTTTTATTGGCAGCATAGGGACAATCATCAGCACTATCTTCGTCTTCACCAGCGGCTTTCACTTCAGGTAGCGGTGCCAATAATGCTAAAATACCTAAAGCAATAAATACACCTATTATAATAGCAAAGGGTACATTAATATCGGTTAACTGAACATTTTCGACACTTTTGCCAATTACTAAAGCAAGGAATAATGGAGCTATTGGCCACGCCAATTTATTGGCAATACCCATAATACTCATTCGTTTTGCAGCACTCTCCATTGGTCCTAAAATAGTAATATATGGATTAACAGATGCTTGTAAAAATGTATTGCCCATACCACTAATAAATGAAGCTACAAGGAATAAAAACAAACTTTCGGTTTTTGCCGATGGAATAAATAAATAGAACCCAAGTGCAAACATAATAAAGGATAATGCCATTGTTTTTTTGTAGCCAATTTTCCCTATTACTAAAGAAGCTGGGTAGCCAAATATTAAAAATGCCGAAAAAGTAGCTGTCAATACCAAATAAGATTGACCCGATGAAATATCTAAGGACTTTTTTAACAGAGGTATTAAATAACTATTTATACCCAATGCAAATCCAATTGCAAAAAACATTAGTCCAACAATTGCTAAGGGAAAAATAAAATTCTTTGCTTTGTTGTCTGTTGTAGTTCCTATCATAGTAATAGCGTATTATTTGTATATAAATTAACTCTAAATTTAACCCTTAATGCTTTGTTCTGGCTCGTGTGTATGTTTTAAGAATTTATTTAATTCTACTTTACGAAGTTAAAGCAAGTTGTAAATCAGCGTGTAAGGCTGAAATAATTAGCACAGGAGCAACGCCCTGTGGAATTAGGTCAATATACAACACCAGCCCTGAAAGGGTGCTACCGCCCTTTCAGGCTGGTAACCTTTTTACATTAATAGCATAGCGCGTTGCCCTATGTTAATGATTGCGCTCTTTCAGAGCTATTTGCAACTTCGTAAAGTAGAATTAAGTGCATTTATTTATAGAATTTTAGATTCAACTTACAAATGCAACTATAATTTTAGAACTAATATGCCCATAAAAATAGTCTTTACCTAGCACTAGCTAAATTATTTTAAATTGCTTTACCCCTACTTGTTGCTATAAATAGCTAAATGGCATGTCGTAATCGAAGCTAGGAAACAAAGCATTATCATGACTTATGTAGCTATATTTAAACGAACGATTGAATTGTTCAATTTTGATTACAACTAATTTCGTTATTCTTGCATCTTAACCATTCATGTACAAAAGCAAACTCCAGATTATCAATACTTAGAAGGCCATGCCTGTATACTTACGGCAAGCAGGCTCATTACTGTAGCTTTCTTACCTGCCTTGTCCTACAGCTATGAGACTAAGTTTTCTTGCACACACTACTTATATAATAATCTCAACACCTTGCTATCTTTTGCATAAATGTCTTTATAAAAATAAAGCTCTCCGGTTTCAATATTACTATTACATGTTAAGTATAATATATGAATTGGCACTTTCTTTTCTAGATTTACAATTTCAGGATATCCCTTGCCTAAATAATAAGACAATGGTAATGTATTTCTTTCAAAATCAAAATGTATTATTTGGGCTAGTTTTAAAGCATTCTGAACTCGAATGCATCCACTACTAAAAGCTCTTACATCTCTATTAAACAAGTATTTATTGGGAGTATCGTGTAAAAATACTTGATACTTATTCGTAAACATAAATTTAACTTTTCCTAAAGCATTGCTTGCACCTGCCCGTTGAAATATTTTGTATGGAAAATTATTTTGAGAATATAAATCATAATCTATAGTGCAACTAGCAAGCTCTTTACCATTTCGGCAAATAAACATATTATGATTATCTAAATAAGTAGAATCTTTTTTCAATTTAGGTAATATTTTCTTTGTAGCTATAGAATTAGGGATAGTCCAGCAAGGATTATATACAATATACTCAATATTTGATTGGAAAACTGGAGTTTTATTTTTCGTTTTTCCAACTATAACTTTTGAAGAAAACACCTCCATATTTTTAGAATACAATCTTAATTTATACTCAGGGATATTAACCGTTAAATAATTACTTGAAAATGAGTTGGGCAGCCATCGTAAACGCTCTAGGTTTACTTGTAATATTTCAACATAGGTAGATATTGACCAGTTTAAAAATGAATAGGTTTTAACACCTGGTACTCCATCGGGAGTTAAACCATGCATTAGCTGAAACCTTTTTACCGATTTTTCAAGTGTAGTATCAAAAACTGCCGTTATACTACCGGCTGTATGTAAGTTAAGTGAAACTAACTTTCTCTTTAGCAAAACAATATTCCTATTTGAATCTCCCTTACGCATAACTACACCTGGGTAAATAAGATGTAATGGCTCTTTAATATCTTGCTGTAGAATGTAATAGTCGCGTAAACCAATCTTTAAATGGGAATACCACATATACTTTGGCTCAAACAATGACTCTAATTCAGAAACCTTATTATTTAATATACTGCTGTAAATAACAGAATCGGAATTACGCATAGCACGACCTGTGAAATTCCAACTTGCATATATATTATTAGGATTAAGATTACCTTTTAATAAATGCTGCGTATATTTTATCATGCCCTTAGTAAGAACTATATCTAACAAAGCATAAGATTGTGCACAAAAAACAGAATCGTTTTCTATCCTCCTCTTTAAACTATCTATTTTATTTATACCATAATCCTTGGGATTTAAGCCATGAAAAATTGACTCTTGGAGTAGAATATTTGCTTCTGAAATTAGTTTAGCCGTTCCCCAAACAGGCTCATTATTACTTTGCAAATAAAAAGATTTAATGCCAGCCTTGTCAACAATATCACTATTTGAGCTATTTAATAAAGAACTTAGTGCTTCTTTAATTTTAAGATATCGAAAAGTGGCAATTGAATCAACACGCAACAATGAATCGGTATTAGATTGAGGCGAAATTACAATAGGTTCATACGTTGTATTGCAGGCGACTAAAAGAAATAGCACCAGAGGAGTAATAACCAAAATTCGTGTTATCGTGTGTATATACATTGTTTTAAAGTTAACAATACTACTGGAAATATTAGGGATAAATATTAGTAACAAAAAAAAATAGAGATAGTAATGTTCTAGGAAGAATTTGAATTTATATATTGCGAAAAAATAAAACGTGTAAGCCATGATTAGAAAAACGATTATTACCATATATATACTAGCACTAAGCATATCAATACATGCAAAAGTTGAAACTTACAAAATAGCGTGTTTAAACGACTATTACCCGTACTCGGCGGTAAATTCAGACAACGAACTTGAAGGTATTTTAATTGATTGGTGGAAAGTTTGGGCAAAAAAGGCAGGTGCTGAAGTAATTTTTGTTCCTACTGATATTCAGGGCTGTGTAGATAAATTACAGAACAACGAAGTGGATATAATAGCCGGCTTATTTTTTAACGAAGAACGAGCCAGTAAATTTGATTTCTCTGATTACATATTGCGCATGCAAGCTATATTATTTCTAAAAGTAGATTATAAAACAAATTCGTTGGATGAATTACAATGTGAAATTGGAGTGGTGAAAAATGATTTGGCACATTTGTATTTGCAGGAAAAATATCCACAGCTAAATCTATTAGTTTTCAATTCTTTTTCTGCATTACGCTACTCAATAAATAAAAAAGACCTTAGTGCATTTATTTACGCTTTCCCGAATCCCATAAATGGACTTAAAGGATATGACGACCCCAATGGATACTACAAATACCAAACTCTATTTACCAACAAACTTCGCCCAATGGTAAAAAAAGGAAATCAAGAAATGCTTAATATAATAATCTCGAGTACCAACGATATTTCAAATGCAGAATTAATTAAAATTGCAAAAAAATGGAAAATATTTGAAGAAAACTCTAACATAAAACAGATTACTGTACTATTAGGTGTTTTATTGCTTTGCATTATAGCATTATTATACTGGTTCTTAATAAAACAAAAACGTAAAAACAAAGAGCTCTCAGAGCTAGATTATAGTACCGATTGGCAAGTAATTATCGATAAGGGAGAAAACGATAGCATTGAATTTAAATCGTCGTTACGTTGGGATTATAGACAAGATAAACCGAATAAAACTTTGGAACAGGTAATTGTGAAAACCATTTCGGCTTTTTTAAATACAGAGGGCGGAATGCTATTTATTGGTGTTGATGATGAGGGAAATACACTTGGGTTAGATAACGACTACAGTAGCTTTAGCAAAAAGAACAGCGATGGCTTTTTATTAACACTTACAAATTTAATTAATCAGAATTTGGGAAAAAGTACACATAAATTTATTACAGTAAATATTATAGCTATAAACGACAAGGATGTGTGTATAGTAAATATTGAAAAGAGCGATAAACCCGTGTTTTTAGGCAAAAACGATAAAGAGGAATTTTATATTCGCGCATCGGCATCGTCGCAACCAATGGGTTTAAAAGATGCATATGCTTATATTAGTTCGCATTGGAGCTAGTAATACAACCAATTTAATTCCAACTTTTATTAGTTTAAAAATCCTTGAATAATTGGTTTTAATCCGCTAAAGAAAAACTCAACAGCTATTACCATGACAATAAGTCCCATTAAGCGCATCATTACATTAATACCTGTTTCGCCCATTAGCTTAACAATGCGCGATGAACTGTATAATATTACATAGGTTAAAAGTATTACTGCAAAAACGATTACTACAAGTGCAATTTTCTTACTTACTGTATCTGCATCTTCCATCATAATAATTGCGTTGGTTAATGCCCCAGGCCCACATATCATAGGTATTGCCAGTGGTGTTACCGAAATGTCATTTACATAAGCTTTCACCTCCGATTCTTTTACTTTAACCCTACCCAAGCGAGCTTGTAACATATCCATGCCCATAATAAAAAAGATTACTCCACCTACAATTCTAAAGCTATGCACCGATATACCAAAAAAGTTAAAAAGTATTTCGCCCGAAAAAGCAAACAAAATAATGGTTATGAACGATACTATTGATGCTTTTTTAGCTGTTTTAGTTCTGTCTTTTGTACTTAATCCAGCTGTCATTGTCATAAATATTGGCATTGTACCAAGCGGATTTATCAAAGTAAAAAAGGAGGTAAATACCAATAATCCAAATGTTATAAGTTCGTTCATACTTGTTCAATTTTAGACTGCAAAACTCAATATAAACTCTGAGATATCAAAATTTTACTGTCCCCTAATTAGATACATGCTTTTATTATTTCCACAACTTTTTTATTGGAATAGAAATATTGGTGCCTGGTGTTATAAGTATTCTCTGGTCCAATTGCCTTAATAAAAATTTTCCAATTAGGATGCTTAGTACTTATTTGTGGACCCATTACCATTTCATCGGAATACTCGCTATAACTATGATTTATAAATTTACTTGTCTGCTCATATATCACCCCAGTCATTCCAAGCCGATTATAATCTTTTAAAAAATAACTTTTTGATGCCGCCAAAATAACATCATATGGGTCATGAAAAATATGCACCTCGTTGCAAAACAGACTCAGTTCAATAAAATTATAAGAAATATGTTTAGGGTCTTTACCAACCTTATTCTTAATGCGAACACCATCTGGATTTTTCAAACATTGGTTTGGAATATCGGCAGCCATTAAAAATATTTTATCAAACAGTAATTCGGTATTTAGCCTATTTTGCACTATTGAATTAAGAATATGATGCCCAAACGATTGACACATTAAGTTTAGTGTAGCACCATTTGTTTTACAAAGATTTGATAAGCCAGAAAAAATACCAGTAAATCTTGTAGCCAAAATCTCTCCTATTTTATATGCCTCATCATCTTCTTTCCATATTAATCCACGATTGGGCCAACTAAAGAAAACTATTGCTCCAAATTTTGCGCTGTCGTCACAACCATACTCATTAATTAAATTATCAAGTAGTTTTAAATGCAACGATTTTTGAAAGGGATGGTAACCATGAATAAAAAACAAAACATTCTTATTATCGACTAATTGTAGTTTACCTGCAATGTCTTGAACAATATCTTGAACATTTTGAGGTGATAAGCGCTTTAAATCGTAGATTTTATTCTTTTTTTCAGCTTTCTCAATAAATTTATAATAAAGATATTTTTTATCTATTTTGCGCTTATTCGATTTTATTTTAAATAGATTATTACCCGTTGCCTTTGCAGGTCTTATACTTAAAAATATTTTTAGTGCATTCATAGTTTCAATATTAACTCAACCTTTTACAAAGGTAAAAAACAACATTGCTTAATTGAGTTTTTTAATAATTAGCTTATAATATTTCTTCACCTATCTACTCCCTTCATTTCGGCTTCGCTAAAAGTGCACTTCGGCTGCGCTCAGTGTACTTTCTCCCTTCATTTCGGCTTCGCTCAATGGGCGGGCTGCAGTTGTTCATTGAGCGGAGTCGAAATGAACGGATGACCCAAAATGTGCTGTGCCATTTTTACACATAGCCAACTCGTGTAATTCATCTACATTACCGGCAATTAATGCTTCCTTCTTCTTTCTGCCCCAACCTTGTACTTGCTTTTCGCGATAAAACGCATAGTCAATTCTATCATATTTCTCATAATAAACTAGTTCAACTGGTAAATACTTTCGGGTAAAGTTAGCACCCTCGCCACTTTGGTGTTGTTTCAGTCGCAACTCTAAATATTTAGTACTACCTGTATAGTAGGCATCATTTGCGCATTTTAAAATATACATATAGCCTTTCATGGTTGTTCATTAATGGTTTTATGCAATTTAAGGAATTTTCTGCACTTCGTTGTCCGTCGTTTCTACTCCGAAAAAGTGCACTTCGGCTGCGCTCAGTGTACTTTTGCACCGGTCTGCGAACTACTACAGTTCATTCAGCAAAGCCTCACCCATTGAGCGAAGCCGAAATGAAGGGGAGTTCCAAACTAAACTGGAAACATTTATGGTTCAAGGTATTTCTTTAAATCATCTACATATTTTTCGAATGCCGATAAACCTTCGGCTTTTATAGCTATTGTAGTTAAGGGATAATTATTTTTAAACGATTTTGAAATACTAATATAACCTGCCTGTTCAAGTTTTTTGAATTGGATGCTCAAGTTACCAGCTGTAGCTTTAGTTGCTTCTTTAATCTGTTTAAATTCGAGCGAGCGGTTTTTAACTAATAAGGATACTATTGCTAACCTTAGTTGCGAATGTAATATGGGGTTTAAATCTTTATACATAAGATAAAGTTTTAGAATTAATAAAACACAACTATGCCAAACTGTATGTGCTATAGCTTTTCTTAAAAATATATCCTGGAATTATATTTGAAAATACTATTGCAACAATTGTTAACAGATTCCAGTATTCTTGTGGTAAAAACACGCTAGTAAATGCACAAATAATACATACAACTCCTCCTAAAAGCAACGATTTCAATTTCAATAAGGAGCCAGCTACAATAGTACCAACAGCAATATTCGATAATATTATAAACAGAAGAAAATCTCCAGCTTGAACAGGCAAAAAGAAAGCAACTCCAAAAATATTGACAGTAATAGCTATCCATATATAACTTAAAGTACTACCGCTAACAGGAAGCTTAGTTCTTTTATTTTGTTTACGGTAATAGAAACCTGTAAATACCGAACCAAACAACATTAAAAACCAAGGATAGTAATGGTAACTATATAATTCTACTTGTAAAAGCACAAATTGTGCTAAGGCGGCAAATATAACTAACCACCCCCAGAATAGATAGATAAAACCATTTTCGCTAAAACTCATTTTTTCAGCCTGAATCATTTCTTGTATAATTGCCAAGCTTTCTTTCGGATGTAATTCTTGATTTCCCATAGTTTATAATTTAAATTTCATAACAAATATAAACTAGCTTATTTTATAAACCTAATAAAATTGCTTTTTAATTCCTTATTGAATTTGATAGTTCATTTCGACTTTGCTCAATGCACAGGTTCTGTTACAATACTAAAAGCCCCATTCCAATAAAGGAACAGGGCTTTTCTATATCAAATCAAAACCAAAGCCCTTTTAAAGTTTGGGATTTGATTTTTGAAATTTTAATTATTTATTTTTCCGAAGAAAAATCCATTGCAGCCATACGTTGGTACGACTTGTAACGCCATTTTGCATTGTCTTCGGCAGCAACAAATAATTCTTTTGCCTCCTCAGGGAATGCTTTCATTAATGAAGTATAACGAACCTCTCCCATTAAGAATCCTTGGAATTCATCCCACTTAGGCTCTTTTGAGTCTAATACAAATGGGTTCTTTCCTTCTGCTTCTAATTGTGGGTTAAAGCGGTACATGTGCCAATAACCTGACTCAACTGCTTTTTTCATTTCGCCTTGAGTACTACCCATACCAGTACGAATACCATGACTAATACATGGAGCATAAGCAATTACCAATGAAGGTCCAGGATAAGCTTCAGCTTCTTTAATAGCTTTTAAATATTGAGCTTGGTTTGCACCCATTGAAACCTGAGCAACATAAACATAACCATAACTCATAGCCATCATTCCAAGATCTTTCTTACGAATTTTTTTACCCGATGCAGCAAATTTAGCAACCGCTCCTACTGGAGTAGCTTTACTACTTTGACCACCAGTATTTGAATAAATCTCAGTATCCATAACCAATACATTTACATCTTCACCAGATGCTAATACATGGTCAAGTCCACCATAACCTATATCATAGGCCCATCCATCGCCACCAAATATCCAGTTGCTACGTTTTGGCATGTAATCTTTAAGAGCTAAAATCTCTTTTGCAATAGGTGCTTTATCTTTTTCAAGAGCAACGATTGCTTTGTCGGCAGCTTCTGAAGATTTAAGAGTATCTTTTTTAACTTCGCTCCACTCAGCAATAGCAGCTTTAGTACCAGCACTTAACGCGCTAGCATTTTCAGTAGCTAAACGCTCAATACGAGCTTGTAATTTATTTGTTGCTATAGCCATACCTAAGCCAAACTCAGCATTATCTTCAAATAATGAGTTAGCCCAAGCTACACCTTTATCGTTTTTACTTTTACAATATGGAGTTGATGGAGCTGATCCACCATAAATTGAAGAACAACCAGTAGCATTTGCTACCATCATGTTCTCACCATATAGTTGAGTAATGGTTTTAATATAAGGAGTTTCACCACAACCAGCACAAGCTCCAGAGAACTCAAATAATGGTTGAGCAAATTGACTAGATTTAACGTTCTGGAATCTAGGAGTAATTTCTTTAATACTAACTTTGTTAGCCATATAATCCCAACGAGGAATCTCATTTTCTTGAGATGCAAGAGGTTTCATAACTAACGACTTAGTTTTAGATGGGCAAACATCTACACAGTTACCACAACCAGTACAATCTAGTGTTGAAACCTGAATTTTAAAACCTAATCCTTCGTAACCTTTACCATTTGTTTTAAGAGTTACAGTATTGGCAGGTGCCGCAGCTAATTCTTTTTCGTCTAATAAGAATGGACGAATAGCAGCATGTGGGCAAACATAAGAACATTGATTACACTGAATACAGTTTTCTGATTGCCATTCTGGAACGTTTACGGCAATACCACGTTTCTCGTATTGTGATGTGCCTGATGGGAAAGTACCATCTTCACGTCCAATAAATGCAGAAACAGGAAGATCGTCGCCAGCAAGATTGTTAATTGGCTCAACAACATTTTGAATAAATTCAGGAACATTGCTTTCAACTTTAACAGCCTCTTTAACTTCAATTTTAGCCCATTCTGCAGGAACGTCAACTTTAATAACATCGCTTCCAGCATCAACGGCTGCGTAATTCATTTTAATTACTTCTTCACCTTTTGATCCAAATGATTTAACAATCATTTTTTTCATTTGCTCAACAGCAACATCATAAGGAATTACTTCGGCAATTTTAAAGAAAGCAGCCTGCATAATTGTATTGGTACGGTTACCCAAACCTATATTTTCAGCTAATTCGGTAGCATTAATCATATACATGCTAATGTTATTTTCAGCAAGATATTTTTTAACTGAATCTGGTAAATGATTTACCACTTCTTTTTTGTCCCAAATAGCATTTAATAAGAAGGTACCACCTTTTTTAAGACCTTTTAACATATCGTATTTTCCTAAATACCCAGGAACATGACAAGCAACAAAGTCAGGAGTATTAACCAAGTATGGACTCATAATTTTTTTGTCACCAAAACGAAGGTGAGAGGCTGTAAATCCACCAGATTTTTTAGAGTCGTAAGCAAAATATGCCTGACAATATTTATTGGTTGAGTCGCCAATAATTTTAATAGAGTTTTTGTTAGCACCTACAGTACCATCAGAACCTAAACCATAGAATTTAGCTTCAAAACGTCCTTCAGAATCTAATGCAATTTCAGGCAATAAAGGCAACGATGTAAAGGTAACATCATCAGTAATACCTAAGGTAAAACGGTTTTTAGGTTCTGCAAGATTTAGGTTGTCAAATACTGAGATAATCATTGCCGGAGTTGTATCTTTAGAAGATAAACCATAACGTCCGCCAACAATTACAGGAGCATTCTCTTTACCGTAATATAGATCTCTTACGTCTAAATACAAAGGCTCACCATTAGCTCCTGGCTCTTTTGTTCTGTCTAAAACAGAAATACGTTTTACCGATTCAGGCATTACTGCCATAAAATGCTTAGCTGAGAATGGACGGTATAAGTGAACAACCAATACACCTACTTTTTCGCCATTTGCAATTTTTGCATCAACCACCTCGCGAATAGTTTCAGTAACTGAACCTATTGCAATAATTACATTTTCGGCATCGGCAGCACCATAATACATAAATGGCTTGTACTCGCGACCTGTAATTTTTGTAATCTCAGTCATGTAATCAGCAACCATATCAGGTACTGCATCATAATATTTATTGGCAGCTTCGCGAGCTTGGAAATAAATATCAGGATTTTGTGCTAAACCACGAGTTACAGGGTGGTTTGGACTTAACGCAGCATCACGGAATGCTTGTAAAGCTTCCATATCCAATAATGGTTTCAAATCTTCCTCTTCAAGAACTTCAATTTTTTGAATCTCGTGTGAGGTACGGAAACCATCGAAGAAGTGAGTAAAAGGAACACGCCCTTTAATAGCTGCTAAGTGAGCAACACCAGCTAAATCCATAGCTTCTTGTACTGATCCTGATGCAAGGAAAGCAAAACCAGTTTGACGAGCACTCATAACATCGGAATGATCACCAAAAATAGAAAGTGCCTGGGCAGCTAAACTACGAGCTGAAACATGAAAAACACATGGCAATAATTCACCAGCAATTTTGTACATGTTTGGAATCATCAAAAGTAAACCTTGCGATGCCGTATAAGTTGAAGTTAATGCACCAGCTTGTAAAGAACCATGTACGGCTCCTGCTGCTCCACCTTCACTTTGCATTTCAACTACATCTACAGTTTCACCAAAAATGTTTTTGCGACCATAAGCCGCCCATTCGTCAACATTCTCTGCCATGTTCGACGAGGGAGTGATTGGGTAAATAGCTGCTACTTCACTAAACATATACGCGATATGCGAAGCGGCATAGTTACCATCACACGTGATAAACTTTTTTTCTTTAGCCATTTTATTTTACTTAATGTTAATTTATTTTATTATTATTTTCTCGTTTTCATTTTATATACGGGCACTTCGACTTCGCTCAGTGTCCTAACATTCCGCTTACACTAGCACTCTCGTTAAGTGTGCTGAGCGTAGTCGAAGCACTAACACAAAAAGCCAAACAACCATAATGGAATTTTATTATCTAAACCCACCTCTTCCATATCGGCAGCAATAAATACATTAGAACTATTGGCTGTAATTCTTTTGCTATTCCCTATTTTGAATGTTAATTCATTATTCACTAAAAACTCACCCTTTTTTCCATTGCTCTCCACCTTATTTTCATAATTTAACTGATTAAGAAAAAATGTTTCGTGTAAAGCACTACTTGAAGGTAAAATCATAGATACAGTATGTAGCAGATTCGAATTTTGCATATACACCCGATCAGGCTTTTTAGAATCTTCTTGTTCGCCATTATAAACCACATTAATTAATCTGGCATTCCTAAGATATTTTAAGTAATTCATTACAGTTGCTCGCGATGTTTCAATGGAACTGCTTAACTGACTAATATTTGGAACATGAGGCATATTCTCAGATAATAAATACACTAGCTTTTTAAGCTTAGGTAAGTATTTAATCTCCATTTGCTGAAGATATGGTATATCAATCTCAAGAGTAAGGTTTGCTACTTTTATAAGATTTTCTCTAAAATTTGCCTTATCAGTAAAAAATGGATAAAAACCGTATTGAAGATAATCGCTAAAATAAGCCAGCGGCTTGGCTTTAACCAAAATATCTTTTGCTATCTCAACATGATATTTCAATAAGTCATTTAAAGTATAATTAGAAAACGAATTATTAGTACGGTAGTTTAAAAACTCACGAAACGAGAGCCCTCTTAAATGATAAGATGATACTTTCCCCTTTAAGTACAAATTACTTTCATCTATTTGCATTACTGGACTACCAGCAAAAACAACTTTCAAATCGGGGTACTTATCGTAAATTTGAGATAAAGCAGCTGACCAATCTGGATATTTAAAAACCTGATCTATAACCAATACCTTGCCTCCTATTTTACGAAATTCATTCGCAAAATCTACCAATGAATGGCTTGAGAAGTAAAAATTATTCAAATTTACATAGAGACAAGATTTGTCGTTACCAAAATTTGATTTTATGTAATCGAGCAGAAAAACAGTTTTACCAATTCCTCGGGTTCCTTTTATCCCAATTAATCGGTTTTGCCAATTAATTTCATTCTTTAATTCCCTATTAATATGAGATTTAACAGAATCTAAAAGCTCGAAATGTGTATTGTAAAATCGCTCCATAACTTAAATTGCCATGCAAAAGTAGCAAATTCACCAATAAACCTGCTACTTTTACATTGCAAAACGCACGCTAAAATGGTAATTTATAAAGAATGTAAATAAGATGCATGCTGTTTTACAAATACCTCAAATTCGCAGCTCACTTATTAAGGTATTGATAGTCTTAGGATAAGCAATAAAATTAAGGCACAGTAAATTACAGTCTATATTATTGTTAATCAAACGGATCGTCCGATTACTTGCGTATAAAAGGAAATAAAAACAATTATTTATTATCAAAACAATTAGTTCAACTTTACTAAGTTAATAGTTCGTTATGTTTTCGTAAGTACCTGTATATTAAGGTAATATAGAACATGTGAATTTTACGTAACCTACTAGTATTCAGAGTGATGTATTTTGTCTCAGTACTCATATCTCAAGATCTAACGTACTATTACTAAGTTAAAGTAGGTTGTAAATCAGCCTGTAAGACTGAAATAATTTGCGGGGGAACACCCTGTGAAATTAATACGATATATAAGACCTGCCCTGAAAAGGGGCTAACGCCCTTTCATGGCTGGTAACCTTTTTACATTAAATAGCATAGGGCGTTGCCCTATGTTAGCGATTGCGCTCTTTCAGAGCTATTTACAACTTCGTAAAGTAGGATTAGTCATTATTTTTAGATTGCTTGAACTATAGTACATATTATTCATTATATTAGCATTTGTTAAATATTAATCATAAAATATGCATCCAGTTGTTTTAAAATCAATTCTTTCTATTGCTATAGGAATACCTGTAGGGATAATTGTAATTAAATTAATTTTTAAAAGTACCATATTTGCCAATATTGGCATTTATTGGTTGGCAAACCTGCTATTTGTAATTATGAACACCCGCATTGGCGATCAGTTTCCTGATAAATATCCATATGCCTTAGTTTTTGCATTAAATATTATTATCTCTATTTTGCTTGTTTTTATTTCGTATTATTTTGTTAGTCGTCCATTAAATGTGTCAATAAGCAAATTAAAAGAACTGGCAAAAGGTCATTTAAATATTACCATTAGTAAGCACGACACCAATTTAAAAAGTGAAATTGGCGAATTAAACAGAATTAACAATACAATTGCCAATAGCTTTACCGAAGTTATTACTGAAATTAACGATAGTGCTAAAATGATAAATAGCATTGGTACTACTGTAAACACTACTACCACAAGCTTAACAGAAGCATCAACAGATCAAGCATCTTCATTAGAGGAAATTTCAGCATCAATGGAAGAGATGATGGCAAATATTGAGTCGAATACTGATAATGCTATTCAAACCGAAGATATTGCTAAAGAATCGCATCAGGCTGTAAAAGATGGTAACGAGTCGGCGTTAGAGGCATTAAACTCGATGAAAGAAATAGCCGAAAAAATTAAGATTGTTTCAGACATTGCCTTACAAACCAATATTTTAGCATTGAATGCAGCTGTTGAAGCTGCTCGTGCTGGTGAACACGGAAAAGGCTTTGCCGTAGTAGCATCCGAAGTTCGTAAGCTTGCTGAACGAAGCAAAGATGCAGCAACTGAGATTGAAGAAATGTCGAATACTGGAACCAGAATTTCGCAAAATGCAATTGAATTGCTAAATAAAACCTTACCACTAATTGACAAAACAACAACCCATATTCAAAACATTGCTGCTGCCAGCAAAGAACAACGCGACGGCGCTTCGCAAATTAATTCGGCTGTTCAAACCATTAATGAATCAACACAGCATAATGTTAGCACAGCTCAAAGCATGTCGCAAAATTCCGATGAGCTTATTGAGAAAGCGGATAGTTTACTTGAAAAAATAAAATATTTCAAAATATAACCTATATAACTACTGATAAGCTTTTCTAAATTCTTTAACCAGAATCCCTTCACTTATTTTGAAGTTTAAAAAAACTGCAAAGCAATGCTATTTAGCACTGTTTTTTGTACTATTTTGCGCTTTTAAAATCTGAAAATAAACTAACATGGCTAATAAATCCAAAGTATCGTTAATGCAGCGTTTTCTTAATATTGTTGAAAAAGGAGGAAATGCCTTACCACATCCAGCAACTCTATTTTTAGCACTAGCAGTATTAACACTTATTATATCATGGGTAGCAAGTTTTCTTGGGTGGGAAGTTATTCACCCTGCAACACAGGAAATTATATCTGCAAAGAATCTACTTTCGGGTGAAGGTGTTCATTTTATATTAGAAAAGACTGTAACTAACTTTACTGACTTTGCACCACTTGGAATTGTACTGGTAGCTTTACTTGGTATTGGAATTGCCGAAAGCAGTGGTTTAATTGGAGTTGTAATTCGTCTTTTAGTATTATCTGCTCCTGCTTCACTACTAACTTTTGTACTTGTATTTTCTGGCATATTGTCGAATATGGCAAGCGATATAGGCTATGTATTATTAATACCTATGGCAGGAATTATTTTTATTGCTGTTGGCAGGCATCCAATAGTTGGTATGGCGGCAGCATTTGCTGGTGTCTCGGGAGGGTTTAGTGCGAACCTATTATTGGGAACTATTGATCCATTACTTGCAGGTTTATCGCAAGAAGCGGCTCAAATAATAGACCCTGAATATGTAGTTAATCCAACTGCCAATTATTATTTTATGATAGTTTCTACCTTTATTATTGCAGGTATTGGAACCTGGGTAACCGAAAAAATAGTTGCACCAAGGTTTGGGGAATATACCCCAGAAAACGGAGAAGCAGATAAGCTAGAGAGGCTTTCAAGCAAAGAAAAAAAAGGATTACTCTACAGTTTATTGACCCTTGTGTTTTTTACAATTGTAATACTATTTGGTATTGTGCCCGAAGATGGAATACTTAGGGGCGATAACGGTTCTGTACTACACTCTCCTTTGCTTCATGGGGTAGTAACTTTACTTTTTGTAATAGCCGGCTCAATGGGTATTGTATACGGATTAACTGTTGGTAAATTTAAAAACGATACAGATATAATGAAAGGAATGGCAGATAGTATGAAAACACTTGCCACTTATATTGTACTTGTGTTTTTCGCTGCCCAGTTTGTTGCTTATTTCAAAGAAAGTAATTTGGGTATTATACTAGCTGTTAATGGTGCCGAAGCTTTACAAGCGGCTAATTTAAATATATATGTTTTAATGATAATGTTTATATTATTTGCAGCAACTATTAATATGTTAATGGGAAGTGCATCGGCAAAATGGGCTATTTTGGCACCTGTATTTATTCCTATTTTTATGCTAATGGGCTTTTCACCAGAGCTATCTCAAGTAGTGTTTCGTATAGGCGATAGTGTTACAAATATCATATCACCCATGATGAGTTTTTTCGCATTAATTATAGCCTTTTTCCAAAAATACGATAAAAATGTCGGTATAGGTACTATAATTTCCACCATGATTCCGTATTCCATTCTGTTCTTTATTGCCTGGACAATATTACTCATGGGTTGGATTTATTTTCAAGTTCCACTTGGACCAGATTCGCCACTTTACTACGAGGCAATTAACGGATAATATAAAAAACAGGCAGTAATAATTTACTGCCTGATTTTTTGTTATTTCATTGCAAAATAGCTACACATTAAATCTAAAGTGCATAATATCGCCATCTTGCGCTACATATTCTTTCCCTTCAACACCAATTTTACCAGCATCGCGACAAGCACTTTCCGAACCTAATTCAGTAAACACATCGTATTTAATAACTTCGGCGCGAATAAAACCTTTCTCAAAATCTGTATGAATAATTCCAGCACATTGTGGGGCTTTCATTCCGTTTGTAAATGTCCATGCTCTTGTTTCTTTTGGTCCCACAGTAAAATAGGTTTGTAATTGAAGTAACTTATAGGCAGAATTAATAAGCTTAGCTACACCAGCTTGTTCTAAGCCAATATCTTCAAGAAACATTTGGCGTTCTTCGTAGCTTTCTAATTCAGCAATATCAGATTCAATAGCAGCACCAATAATTAGCACTTCTGCATTCTCATTTTTAACTGCCTCAATAACTTGCTCTGTATATTTATTCCCTTCTTTAACAGAACCTTCATCTACATTACAAACATAAAGAATAGGTTTATCGGTAAGCAAATGCAAATCAAACAAAAAATCTTTCTTTGCTAAATCCTCAATTACTACAGTACGAGCCGATTTACCTTGCAGTAAAGCTTCTCTATATTGCTCTAAAAAACCTACAATTTTCTGTGCTTTCTTATCATTACCCGTCTTTGCTAATGTTTTTAACTTAGATAACCTAGCCTCTACCGTTTCAAGGTCTTTTAATTGCAATTCAATATCTATAATTTCTTTATCCCTTATCGGGTTAATTGAGCCGTCAACATGAGTAACATTCTCATCATCAAAACATCGTAACACATGTAAAATGGCATCTGTTTCACGAATATTTCCTAAAAACTTATTCCCCAATCCTTCTCCTTTGCTTGCTCCTTTTACTAAACCTGCTATATCCACTATCTCGATAGTGGTTGGAATAACTTTTTCAGAATTTGCCATCTCAGCAAGCTTCGAAATTCTTTCGTCGGGTACAGTAATTACCCCAACATTTGGTTCAATAGTACAAAAAGGGAAATTTGCCGCTTGTGCCTTTGCATTCGATAAACAATTAAAAAGTGTTGATTTACCAACGTTTGGTAACCCTACTATTCCACACTGTAATGCCATTTTATTTAGTATTTGATGTTATAAAAAAGAAACTTCGATCCTTTGATATGATTTATTGCTCCTAAATTTTGGCGCAAAAATAATCAATTATTTGAATAATGCATAACAATACTATACAGTTAATGCAAAACACATAAATAAATGCATTATTGATACTGCAATTAATATTATATCGCCTACAATAGAAAATATGTAATAATTAGAAATTTTTATTCGGAGAAAAGTTAATTCTAGGCGTGTGCCAATAGTTTTTTAAAATTCTTAAGGTTTGAGAAAAACATATTCCTAACCACTGGGTCTTGTACCCAACAAGGATACTCAGGCGGTTTTGTCGATTTTGTTGTAAATGTAACTTTTACCTTATTCTCGTTTATGGCTACTATTTCCCATTCTGCATTAAAACTATCTAAACGATTAACTCCATCTTGTTCAGGATATAAATTTGTTTCGCGCAAAATAGTAACTTTTGCTACATTTTTTTCTTTGTCGTGTTTAACTATATATCGCGAAATCATGTCTTGCTTACTAAAGGGCCAAGGAGCATCTAAAACAGTACGCTGATACCATTCTTTTACACTAACACTTTTAATGACCTCTACTTTTTCTACATTATTCATCCATAATTGAGTTCTTGAAATATCTGAAATTAATTCAATTACTTCCTCAATACTGCAGTGCAATATCATTTTGCCAGAACGCTCTCTAACTTTCACGTCTTTCTCCAACTCAACCCAACGCTCGTACATCTTAATACCAAACGATTCGCTAATTAACTCCCAACCAAAAACCTCACTATCTAAAGTAGGTTTATCCTTTGCCAAAAGAGAAGAACTTAAAACAAAAACAAGTAATATAAGTATGTTAATTCTATATAAAAGCTTCATTATTTTCAAAAATATTGCAATCCTGATTGTTTCTATAAATTGTAGAATTTTAAAAGCGCAAAAATAATTTTAATTTCAATTTAACCAAAATAAATACATCATAATATTTCCAGAAAAGCAATTTTCTGCACTATTACACTATATGTGTTTCATTCAGACATAAAATAATCGAGACTCTGATATAAATTAATGTAGATCAGTAATGCTTCATATGACTTAATAATTGTGTTTTTAGTACTCGCTACTACTCATAATATTTATTTTCGCCACTAAGGCACTAAGTAATTCTACTTTACGAAGTTAAAGCAGGTTGTAAATCAGCCTGTAAGGCTGAAGTAATAAGCACGAGGCAACGCCCTGTGGAATTAGCACAATATACAACGCCAGTAAAAGTGTGGTATCGCCCTTTCAGGGCCGGTAACCTTTTTACATTAATAACATAGGGCGTTGCCCTATGTTAGTGATTGCGCTCTTTCAGAGCTATTTATAACTTCGTAAAGTAGAAGTAAACTAAGTTTTTAATTGTACGGTAGTATTTGCCCATTTCTTCACATTATTGTTTCAACTCTAATGCTTTTTTCTTTTACCTTTGTGTCTTTGTGGTTTTAAAATTACTTTTAAAATCTATTTAGTCCATTTAGTAATGCTTTATGTACTTTATACAGCAATATTTTAATATGTTAAATTCAAATGTATTCATATTACTTTAACATTTAATTGTTTGCAAATTCATTACCCACAATAACTTACAACAGAACCACAATCATGAATTAATATCATAAAGACAATTCAAAATAATTAATTGACAATTCGCAAATAAAAGATACTTTTGCAACTTGAAAATTATATTCATTGAATAGTAAATTTTTTTGCTAATTATTTAAATGTTAACATAATGGATTACAAAAATGCAGTAAAAGCTGCCGACAATATTCGAATTCTTTCTGCCGCTATGGTAGAAAAAGCAAAATCGGGCCATCCGGGTGGTGCAATGGGAGGAGCCGACTTTATTAATGTTTTATATGCTGAATTCTTAAATTACGATCCAAAGAATAGAACTTGGCCTTTCAGAGATCGTTTTTTCTTGGATCCAGGGCATATGTCGCCAATGCTTTACTCGCAACTTGCACTTACTGATGCTTTTTCTTTAGACGATTTAAAGAATTTTCGCCAGTGGGGAAGTGTTACTCCAGGACATCCGGAACGCGACACTGCTCGTGGAATAGAAAACACGTCGGGTCCATTAGGACAAGGGCACACCATGGCTGTCGGAGCTGCAATTGCAGAACGCTTTTTAGTAGCTCGTTTTGGCGAATGGATGGCTCACAAAACCTATACATTTATTTCTGATGGAGGTATTCAGGAAGAAATATCGCAGGGTGCTGGTAGAATTGCTGGTCATTTAGGTTTGAGTAATTTAATTATGTTTTATGACTCAAACGACATTCAGCTTTCTACAAATACAGATGCCGTTACTTCAGAAGACACCCAGAAAAAGTACGAAGCCTGGGGATGGAGTGTAATGACCATTAATGGCAATAATGCCGAAGAAATTCGTAAAGCACTTTTCTCAGCAAACAAAGAAACAGAAAAACCTACTTTAATTATTGGTAAAACAATAATGGGAAAAGGAGCTGTTACCGATACCGATGGCAACTTTGAAAGACAATGTTCAACACACGGTCAACCACTGAGCAATGCCGGAGCATCATTTGCAAAAACAATTAAAAATCTTGGTGGCGACAGCGAAAACCCATTTGCTATTTTTCCTGAAGCAAAAGAATATTACACTCAAAGCCATGCAGAAAAAGCAACTTATGTTGCTAAGCAAAAAGAAATTGAGAAAGTATGGAGAAATGAAAATGCTGAGTTATCAGCTAAATTAAACTCTTTCTTGAATGGTGAAGTACCAGCAATTGATTATGCATCAATTACTCAAAAAGAAAACGTAGCAACGCGCGTAGCATCTGCAACAGTATTAGGCGAGTATGCAAAGTCTATTGACAATATAATTGTAGCATCGGCCGATCTTTCTAACTCAGATAAAACCGATGGCTTTTTAAAGCACACCAAAGCTTTAGAAAAAGGAGATTTTACTGGCAAATTTTTACAAGCCGGTGTAGCCGAATTAACTTTAGCCGCTATTTGCAACGGTATTGCAGCTCACGAAGGTGTTTTTGCTGCCTGTGGAACATTCTTTGTTTTTTCCGATTATATGAAACCTGCTATTCGTATGTCGGCACTAATGGAACTGCCTGTAAAATATATTTGGACCCACGATGCATTCCGCGTAGGTGAAGATGGTCCAACACACCAACCTGTTGAGCAAGAAGCTCAAATTAGATTAATGGAGCAACTTAAAAACCACTCTGGCAAACCTAGTGTTTTAGTTATGCGCCCTGCCGATGCAAATGAAGCAACCGTAGCTTGGAAAATGGCAATGGAAAACACAGCTACACCATCGGCATTAATATTATCTCGTCAGAATATTGCAGATTTACCTTTTACAGGAAAATCGAAATATGAAGAAGCATTACGTGCCGAAAAAGGTGCATATACCGTTGAAGATGTTCAAAATCCTGATATTATTTTAGTAGCAAACGGATCTGAGGTTGCCACTTTAAAAGCTGGAGCCGATATTTTACGAACAGAGAAAGGATTGAAAGTAAAACTTGTTTCAGCTATTTCAGAAGGATTATTCAGAGAACAAAGCAAAGAATACCAAGAAAGCGTTCTGCCAATTACTGTTCCAACATTAGGATTAACAGCTGGCTTACCGTCTACATTAAGAGGCTTAGTAGGCTCTTTAGGGAAATCAATTGGTCTTGATCATTTTGGTCATTCAGCACCTTATACCGTATTGGATGAAAAACTTGGTTACACTGCTAAAAATGTTGTTAAACAAGTAGAACAATATCTTAAAGAAATAGAATAGATAAAATATCACCAATTTATAGTATAAAAAAAGCCGGCAATGCCGGCTTTTTTTTACCTATATTAAGCAATTCAGGCATAATAAAGTCGTGCTTTACTTAGGTATTGTCTGCTACAGGCAGGTTATTCACAAATAGAGTGGAATAAAAATTCACTAAACCTAAGCTCAGTAAATTGAATAAATTAGACATAGCAAATCGCTCAATGTGGGTGATAGTAGTATTCAATAATATCTAGCCTCTGCAAGAAAACTCCAACAATTTCGTTACTCTTGCATTTTAATCAGTCATTTACAAAAGTAAACTCCTGATTTTTCTAGCCTAAGGCTAGACGAAAGCCCTGCCTGAATACTTACGACAGGCAGCCTCATTCTTGAAGCCTTCTTGTCAGATATCGAGTTTTCTTGCAAGCACTATCTATCAACATCATTAAGTAAATTGGTAAAATTCTTTAATTACCGATTGAATTTTACTAAGCAAATAAGGCTTGGTAAGTAATTTGTTAAAACCAGCTGAATTAAACTCTTCAAAAAAATCGTTGGGGTTATGTGCCGTCAAAGCTATAATAGGAATATTAGCTTTTTCATTATTAAAATTTGACCGTATATATCGGGTAGTTTCCAGTCCATTCATAACAGGCATTTCAATATCCATAAGTACCATATCAAAGTCAACCTCTTCCATCTTCTCAATAGCCTCTTTGCCATTACAAGCTAACTCATATTTACAACCAATTTCGGAAGCTATTTCAGCCAGCAAGACTCTATTTACATATATATCATCTACAATTAGTAATAATGGTCTACTCATAGTTTTCAAATATTTAAATACTAAGATAATAAATTATATATCAATGTCGTTTAGTTAACGAAAGAGATTTAATATATTGATTGCTAGTAATTTAATTAAAATTAGTTCTTTGAAAATTTGTTTTATTATAGTTTGGTTTTATCTTTACAGGGTATATAGGGGGTAAGTGTAATACGCTTGAACCAGAAAATGAAGATTATCGAATAGAATTAACAAAAAATATTGATTATGAGCTTAGTGAAGAAGAGTTCCTCGGCCGTTCAAAAGACGGTTCAAAAGGGGTATTCACACGTGAAAGAAAGCTGACAATCAGAAAGTTAATAATTATAATCATGTCACTCAATCGAGCTATCCAAAGAGGTCTTGATAGCTTTTTCAAAAAGTTAGATTCATCGGATTATACCATAAGGGAAGCAACAAAAGGAGCTTTTTCACAAGCTCGTTCAAAACTGAACGAATGGGGATTTATTCGTTTAAATGAGATTGCTGTTGATACTTTTTACAATAGAGCAGGATATTATACTTGGAACCAATTTAGGTTATTAGCAGTAGATGGTACCAGAATAATGTTACCTAATCATCCTACTATTAAAAAAGAGTTCGGAGAATGTTCATTTGGTCCAAATGCTGATAGCAAGCGTTCAATGGCAATAGGCTCTATGCTTTATGATGTTTTAAATCAGATAACAATTGATGCTCAACTGGCTCCTTATAAAAGCATTAACAATAAAAAAAGCAGCGAAAGAGCTTTGTTGGAAAAACATATGTCCAAATTAAAGGAAGGTGATTTGTTGTTGTTGGATAGAGGATATCCAAGTTTTGCATTATTTTTTACACTTAAAGCTCAAAACATAGAATTTTGTGTACGGATGAAAGGTAGCTGGTGGAACGATGTCCGTGAATTTAGGGAGAGTGGTGACAAAGAAAGAATAGTAACTTTTAGATTACCTGATAAAGATAAAAATAAGTTGGCACAATATCCTAAGTCAGCAAGTGAGCCAATAAAATGCAGGTTGATTAGAGTTGAACTGGATACAGGAGAAATAGAGATATTATGCACATCATTAATTGATACGAAACAGTATCCTCAAGAACAGTTTAAAGAACTATATCATTTTCGATGGAATGAGGAAGAAGCATATAAATTACTCAAAAGCAGAATTGAACTTGAAGATTTTTCTGGTAAAACAGCAAAAGCTGTAAAACAAGATTTTCATGCAAAAATATTTTTATTGACATTGAGTGCTGCGTATGCTCACCCCATTGAAGAAAGGGTAAGGAAGGAATTTAAGGCTGATGAAAACAGAAAGTATGACCAGAAAATAAACAGGACAAATGCTATTTCAATGACAAAAGACATTCTTGTTGGTGTCTTTATAAAACAGCAGTACAAAAAAGCATTAAGTGCTTTTGATGATGTAGTTTACAATACAAGGGAAATAATAAGACCCAACAGAAAAAATGAACGAAAGCATCGTCAAAAGAAACCCTACAGTATGAATTACAAACGATTGTGACAATTTACTAACTAAACGACATTGATATGTGAATCATGTTGCTGCTTTAAAATATTTATAGAAAACAACACTTACTCATTAGTTCGCTACATTTTTGCAATATGCTTATAGTGAAGAGCATGAAAGTTTATTCAAGATTTCACAAACTTAAAATAATCAACAAGGCACATTTTGTATCACTACCTGCCCCAAATAAGTCAGCCTGTATGCTGCAGGCAGGGCGGGCTTGATGCTAAAAATCTAACGATCTATTAATTACTATAGACCCGTCAGCTTTTTAATTTCATTTAGCTTGCTTAAGGCTTCCATTGGGGTTAGGTTATTAATGTCTAGGTTTTTTATTTCATCACGAATTTGTTTCAATACGGGATCATCTAGTTGAAAAAAGCTAAGCTGCATTCCTTCTCGGTTATTGGCAATTTCTTTTACCTCTTGGTCAACATCTTGTTTACGACGAGTTTGTTCTAGTTCAATTAAAATTTTCTCAGCTCGTGCTACAACGCTTTTAGGCATTCCTGCCATTTTAGCCACGTGTATACCAAAGCTGTGTTCGCTGCCACCAGGTAATAATTTGCGTAAAAAGATTACTTTTTTATCAATCTCTTTTACCGAAACGTTAAAATTCTTTACTCGCTTAAACGAATGAGTCATTTCGTTTAATTCGTGGTAATGTGTGGCAAAAAGTGTTTTTGCTTTTGCTTGAGAATGCTCATGTATGTATTCAACAATTGCCCATGCAATGGAAATACCGTCGTAAGTGCTTGTACCTCGTCCTAATTCATCGAGTAATATTAGGCTTCGGTCGGTCATGTTATTAAGAATGCTTGCTGCCTCGTTCATTTCTACCATAAAGGTAGACTCGCCTAATGAAATATTGTCGGAGGCACCAACACGTGTAAATATCTTATCTACATAACCTAATTTAACGTCAACAGCTGGAACATAACAGCCAACCTGTGCCATTAGTACAATAAGTGCTGTTTGCCTAAGCAATGCCGATTTACCAGCCATGTTTGGACCGGTAATAATAATTACTTGCTGGTCGTGTTGATTCAGTAATAAGTCGTTAGCAATATATTCCTCGCCAAGAGGCATTTGTGTTTCAATTACAGGGTGTCGTCCTTGATTAATTTCAATTATATTGCTTTCGTTTATGTTTGGTTTGCAATAATTATTTGTTTGGGCAAGCGTAGCAAATGCTATTAGGCAGTCAATTTTTGAAAGCAACTCGGCATTTAGCTGTATTACTTTAATGTATGCCGATAATTCGTGAACCAATTTGCCGTATAGTTTGGTTTCCAAAGCAAGTATTTTTTCTTCGGCACCCAATATTTTGTTTTCGTATTCCTTTAATTCTTCGGTAATGTATCGTTCAGCACTAACCAGAGTTTGTTTTCTTATCCACTCTTCAGGCACCTTATCTTTATGTGTATTACGAACCTCAATAAAATAGCCAAACACATTGTTAAAGCCTATCTTTAACGATGTTATTCCGGTACGCTCGCTTTCGCGTTGTTGCAACTGAATTAAATAATCTTTACCTGAATAGGCTATTTTGCGTAGCTCATCTAGTTCGTCATTAACACCATCAGCCATTACGCCACCTTTGCTAAGTAATGTTGGAGGGTCGGCATGTATTTCGGTTTCTATTTTTTCTTTTATCGATTTACACGGGTTTAATTGCTCACCAATATTTTTAAGGCTTTGAATAGGTGCATTTTCGCAAATTTCTTTAACTGGAGAAATTGCAGCCAAAGCATTTTTTAGTGAAACCACTTCGCGTGGATTTATGCGTCCAAGAGCAACTTTCGATATAATCCTTTCTAAATCGCCAATTTGCTTTATATGTAGTTCTAGTTCGGCTTTTGCTTCATTATCTGCAATAAAATGTCCCACTGTATTTAAACGGTCGTTTATTGCATTTATATTTTTTAGAGGCAGAGCTAACCAACGTTTTAGCATACGCGAACCCATTGGCGATTTGGTATGATCCATCACGTCAATAAGCGTTTTACCACCTTCGTTCATAGAGTAAAATATCTCAAGATTACGAATAGTAAAACGATCGAGCCAAACATATTCATCTTGAGCAATACGATTAATGCGAGTAATATTTCCCAACTGATTGTGCTGAGTAATATCCAGATAGTGCATAATGGCTCCTGCTGCTACAATGCCAAAGCGCATATTCTCTATGCCAAAACCTTTTAACGATTTGGTTTCGAAATGTTTTAATAAACGGTCGTTGGCAGCATCATCGGTAAAAATCCATTCGTCAAGCGGATAGGTGTAAAACCCAAATCCAAAGTGCTCAAGAAAAACCGATTTATCGTTTCTATTAAAGAGCACTTCTTTGGGGTTAAGGCTTTGCAATAATTTATTTACGTAATCGAAACTTCCTTCTGAGGTATAAAACTCTCCGGTTGAGATATCAAGAAAAGCCACACCAGCAATTTTTTTCTCTATATAAACACAGGCCAAAAAGTTATTTTCTTTATGTTCAAGTATATTGTCATTAACAGAAACTCCTGGCGTAACAAGCTCGGTAACTCCTCGTTTAACAATTTTCTTAGTCATTTTAGGGTCTTCCAGCTGTTCGCAGATAGCTACGCGTTGACCCGCTCTAACTAGTTTTGGCAAATAAGTATCGAGTGCATGGTATGGAAAGCCTGCTAGTTCAACGAAAGAAGCTGCACCATTAGCTCTTTTTGTGAGAGTAATACCCAAAATTTCAGCTGCTTTTATTGCATCGTCTGAAAATGTTTCATAAAAATCGCCTACCCTAAATAATAGTATAGCATCAGGATGCTTATCCTTAATGTCGTAATACTGTTTCATTAAGGGGGTTTTAACTACTTTATCTTTTGAACTCGCCAATTTATTTTTTTTATGATGAAACTATAACATATGAAACACAAAACTATATATTAAAAACCGAATTTGTTCAAATTGTTTTGGCTAGATATTAACAAGTTGCTCACTAAGTGTTACCCTAAGTAAGATTTAATGAGTAATGTGCAATGAACCCGCCTGGCATATTCTGGTTTACCTTTAGGCAGGTTTGAAATTTGTTTTTTCCTGCCCTGTCCTCAGCAGGCAGGCTGACCAGTCGGGCAGGTTGAATTTTAATACCTCGTGGGGCCGCCTCGTTTTTTTTGATGCTTGCCCTGTGGTAATTTGCTAATTGAGTATTAAGAGCGAGAATAAATATTTTATTTTGTTTATTTTGTTGAAAATGAAATGACTATAGATATTTCATTAAGAAGAGTATTATTAATGCTCCAATTTTTTGTAATTTTGTTTGGCAGAATAACTTTTTTAGTTACTTTTGCATCGCTCTTTAGCAAAACAGGGTGCCATAGCTCAGTTGGTAGAGCAATGGACTGAAAATCCATGTGTCCCTAGTTCGATTCTTGGTGGCACCACTGCAAAAAGCTCCTCAATTTATTGAGGAGCTTTTTTGGTTTTTATAGGTTTGCTAACGAGCCTATATCCTTTTCGCATCTATTGAAACAAGCTGATTGTAAATTGTTTTAACAAACTTTTGGATAGTATAGAGTTATTTTGTTAAATTTAACTAACTCAATTTATTAACTATTCCTAAGTAGTGCCTCTTTGAAAACCACCTGTTTTTCAGTTGGCTTCTTTGGCAATGTCAAAGGCAAGGCAGTATTTGGCGTTTCCAAAGAGACACTAAGTAAGGAATTAAAATTACTAGCTATGCTAAACATTGCACTATTCGGACCTCCGGGAGCCGGTAAAGGAACCCAATCGGAATTATTAATTGAAAAATACAAGTTGTTTTATATTTCAACGGGCGATATTCTTCGAAAAGAAATTGCTGAAAAATCTAAACTTGGATTGGAAGCAAAAAGTATAATTGCCTCTGGTGGGTTGGTGTCTGATGAAATTATAGTGCAGATTATTGAGAAAACTATTAAAGAGAATCAGGAATCGAAGGGATTTTTATTCGATGGTTTTCCGCGAACCTATGTTCAGGCTTATATTTTAAGCGGATTAATGATAAAGCTTAATACTTCGTTAAATTGTTTAATTAGTCTTGAAGTTGACCAAGAGGATTCGGTTACAAGATTGCTGGAAAGAGGCAAAATATCGGGCAGAAGCGATGATAATGAGGAAGTGATTCGTAATCGCTTAAAAGAATACAATGATAAAACATTACCAGTACTCCAATTCTATAAAGAACGGGGAATTTATCATGCAATTAATGGAGCCAATAGCATTGAAGGTGTGAGTAAAGACATTAATGAGATTTTGCAAAACGAACTAAGCAAAAATCTTTTAAATATTGTATTGTTTGGGTATCCTGGTTCAGGAAGAGGCTCGCAAGGAATGGCTTTGGCAGAAAAATTTGGGCTTGAGTATGTTGCCACAGGAAAAATGCTTGAGCAAGAAATTGAAAAGAATACTGATACTGGTAAAAGAATACAAGAACTTTATGATAATGGACAATTAGTTCCAGATGAGATTGTGGTTCAGTTAATTGAGCAGAAAATAGAAAATTCGAAAGAAATAAAAGGATTTATATTTAAAGGTTTTCCGAGAACATTAGTGCAATCTTATATTTTAGATGGGTTACTTAAAAAACATGGGTCAGCAATTTCTGAGATTATTGATATTGAAGTACCAACACTAGAGTTAATTTCTCGTTTGGATGCTCGAAGCAAAACAAATCGCTGTATGCCCTATGACAATAGTACTGCAAAAATTGTAAAACGCTTGCACGAACATGAAATTAAAACTGTACCTGTTATTGAAAAATATAACCAGCAACATGGTGTTAAAAAGATTGACGGTATGGGAACTTTCGAAGAAGTTTTTGAGAAATTATCCAATGAAATAGAGAAAGAATTTAAAAAGATTTAATGATTTGTTGGATGAATATTGATAAGTTATTTTTTACTAAATACTTAGTATTCATCATACAGATTTTCTTTTGGAGTATATCCTTTTAGTTCTTCTTGTTTTTTCTGAGGTTTAATATGCCAAAGTATTCCGAATACACCGCTGGTTTCGGTTAGCCTGCTTACCGTAATATTATCAGGGCGGTCTATAAATATATCGCGACCACCAGCAATTTCAAGATCATAATGAACCTCGGCAAAAACAGCAAATCGTTTATTGATATTTAGACGCAGACCAGCACCAATTTTAAGTCCAAAATCAAGCTTTCTGGTTTCTAAAGTATAATGGGGGTAGTTGTCATTAGTAAATTGATCGTCAAAACCATTTGATTTCCAGAAATCGTTAATTTGCCAAGCAATATAAGGGCCAAAAAGAATAGTTGGCCGTAACATTCTATGACCAATTTCAAAATGGCTATAAATAGGTATTTCTATATAATCTAAATTTCTAGTAAAAAAGGAATCAGGAACTGTATCAATTACTTCTTTCCATCCTTTTTGGGCAAAGTTTATTTCCAACTGAATTCCTGCATTATTCATATTGTTATAGGCAATAACTAAACCGTGACTGGAACGAGTGTAATTTGTCTGATATTTTTTTAATGTAGGAGGTTCTAAATTTACACCATGGGTTCCAATTCCATAACGGTAACCAACTGAAAATTGGCTTTTTACAGAAAGAGATGTAATGATAAGAAGTATAATTAAAAGCGTTTTTTGCATATCAGCAACATTAGGCATCAAAACTAATTAAAATCTTGAAAATTATTTATATCAGTTGCATTTTAATTTGCAGAAATAAAATTATAATGCAACTGATTCTTGGAGCATTGCATTTAGCCCTTGTTACTAAATACATTGCAGTTTAGGCTTTTTTTTACACGCTAACACCGTTAAATACCTCTACGAAACAATGCTATGGCAATGTTTATCACCTTGTTATTGCACAAAACACTCTCGCCTCTTTCGCTCAACTTTAATAATTATTTGTTTGGGAATGTTAAGTTTAGATTAAGTTACAAGGAGAATGTTTTTTATGTGCGAATCTTTTATCATCTTTATAAATATAAAAACAACAAGTTGAAATATGGGCATAATTATTCCGTCATTATGTGAATAATTTATACCTTGATAAGCTTTTTTAACAAAAGTACAGAACAAAAATATTTATAAATGAATAGAAACAGTATGATTGAGAATTATAAGAAGATAGCTGATTTTATATTAAAGGGTTTAGATTATAAGCCAGAAGTAGGAATTGTATTAGGAAGTGGATTAGGAGGCTTGGCAAATAATATTGTGGCAGATAAAATAATCTCATATGAAGATATTCCTGATTTTCCTGTATCAACAGTTGAAGGTCACGATGGAAAACTTATTATTGGCACATTGGGAAACAAAAAGGTTGTAGCAATGAAAGGTCGATTCCATTATTACGAAGGATATAATATGGATATGGTAACATTTCCAATTCGTGTGATGAAATTTTTAGGTATTAACTTTTTATTTGTTTCGAATGCTGCTGGTGGTATGAATCCTGAATTTAATGTGGGTGATATTATGTTTATACGTGACCACATAAACCATTTCCCAGTTAATCCATTAGTAGGTGTGAATAATACTGAACTTGGACCTCGTTTTCCCGATATGAGTAAAACTTATTCAAAAGAATTAATTCAAAAGGCAAAAGAGATAGCTAAGAATAAAAATATTCCTTTTCAAGAGGGGGTATATATTGGTAGTACAGGGCCTACATTAGAAACTCCTGCTGAATACAAGATGTTTAGAATATGGGGAGCTGATGCAACAGGAATGTCTACTGTACCCGAAGTTATTGTTGCTCACCATATGGGAATTAAATGTTTTGGAATGTCGGTAATAACCAATACTGATAAGCATTCGGAAGAAGATGGAACTACTACTCACGATGAGGTGCAAAATGTAGCTGAAACGGCAGAGCCTAAAATGACTTTGCTCATAAAAGAACTTTTATTATCGATATAAGATAAAAAGGCTGCCCATTGAGCAGCCTTTTCTTGAAACCCGCCTGACCAGTTCAGGTTGAATTTTACTGCCTCGTGAGCCCGCCTCGTTTAATTTTTTGAGGCTAGCCCTGAGGAAATTAATCTTATTTTATCATTAAATATTTTCTTCTTCAGTATCGATTTCTTCTTTGCCAATGTTTTCATATTTAGATCCAATCTCCTCAATTCGTTTTTCAAAAGTATCCATTACTACAACCAATGCTTCTGCCTCTTCTTCGTTTAATCCATCTTCAACCATAGTAACCGATTGTTCCATTTCTGCTATTTTAACAGCAAATTGTCCCATGTTTGCCATAAATTCCATCATAATTTTCCCAAGTTTTAACTTATCCATTGTGGAAAGTTCCTCCTCGGTTTTACCGGCAAATGGTTCACATTCAATAACTAAATCTTCAAAAACTATTGACCATTGGTTTAGAGCCACAGTACTGACATTAATAAACTCAATCGCTTCGGGGTTGTCTTTTAACGATTCTGGTATTTCAATTGCCAATTCTGGTAAGTAACTAGCTTTTTTATTATCGGATGTACAGGAAATAATTAGCAATGAAATTAAAAATACCATTGCAACTCTAAAAAGATTACTTTTCATAATTAGTTTTTTTATAGTTAGTGTGAAAACTAGTTGTTAACAAATTAAATATACAACTATACCGCTATTCTTTATTATGTATATGTGAAAATGCATGGTTTCCAAATGAATTCGTTTGCATTTTAACACAGTATCTACTGCCATTTTTGTGGATAATTTAATATTATGATAAAACTATACTTTATTAAAAGTCTGCAGTCAACAGTCCGCAGTAAATTTATTGACTGAAGGCTATGGACTGAATACTAAAATATATAAAGTCAAGTTAGTTTGTTTTTAAATATTCCACCCACTAAATTCGTAGTAGTACGGTATTTTAAATAATTCTATTGGGTACTTCTTCTTGATTTAAAAAAGCCATTATATTATCGGCTGCACATTTTGCAGTATCTATGCGTGTTTCAATGGTTCCGGTTCCAATATGTGGTGTTAATACAACATTGTCCATTTTTAATAAGTTGGGAAGAATATTGGGTTCATCTTCAAAAACATCAATGCCAGCTCCAGCTATTTCTGCCGATAATAATGCTTCTGCTAGTTCTTGTTCATTAACTACCGGACCGCGTGCTGTGTTTATTAAAAAAGCTGTTTTTTTCATTTGGGCAAATTCATATTTACCCATTAAATGTTTTGTTGCTTCTGTTAGTGGAACATGTAACGATACAACATCCGATTGTTGCAATAGTGCCTCAAGTGGATACCAATTTAAGTTTAATTCTTTTTCAACTTCAACATCTATTTTTTTTCTGCTATGATAAATAACTGACATGCCAAATGCTTTAACCATTTTAGTAGTTGCTTTGCCAATTTTACCCATGCCAATAATGCCAAGAACTTTTCCGTTTAGTGTGTTTCCTAAATTGCTCATTACTTTCCAGTCGTGTACTTTTCCTTGTCTTAATTTTCTATCCATTTCAGAAATACGGCGCATTAATGCTAATATTAAACCCATTGTATGTTCAGCAGTTGGTATGGTTACAGGGTCGGGTGTGTTTGTTACAATAATTCCTTTTTCTTTAGCAAATGGAATATCAATATTATTATATCCAACCCCAAAATTTGAAATCATTTTAAGGTTTTTGCCTGCGTCAATTAAATCTCTATTTACTGGTGAATTAAATAATGAAAGAAGAATGTCTGCATTTAGTATCAAATCCATTTGTTCTTCTATGCTGAAACCTCCTTTTTCAGGCATTATAACATTATGGTGCTTGTATAAATCAGATAGCCCTTCTTTGGGTATGTTTTGTGTAATAAGAATAGTTTGCATTTATTTAAATTTTAAAATTTATTAAATATACGAAAGTAAGTATGCTTAATTTATTTTCAAATGATATATTTAGCCTAAATAATTCATGCGTTTAGTTTGATGTAGCTGTAAAGCCTGTCCCGACAATTCTCGTGAGCATCGGAATCCGTTGATGTATCTGTATATTTACTCACACTAATTATTATTTTAGGTGCTACTGCGAGTTTAGTGGAATAACTAACTGGCAAATTAACGGACAAGCATGTTTTTTTTGAGTTTCATGGGATGTTTTACTTTTCTCTTTACCGCATCCATACATTTGGTTTAAGCCAAATTGCACATTTGCAGTTTGGATTGCTTGTTGCTATATTAATTTATACCACATTATCGGGATAGTATAAAATTATGCTTATTTAAAACTTATGTCAAGAATACTAAATGTACTATTACAATGTTTTTTTTTGAGTTGGCAAAAGGTTAGTAATAAAACAGCTCTCTAATTCAGGCGAACTAGAGAGCCTTATGAAAGTGTATGGATATACATTTTCACTCATGTTTTAGCAACTGTAAAGCGAACAGGAATGTTGCTAAAACCGAATATTTTTGTTTGACTGAAAACCAAAATTTTCAATATCTTTTTCACTAGCAAAAATAGTATGAATTAATGAAGTTTTTATATATTAACAGTTAGCAAAAGGTTAGCAAATGTCATTAAAAAGATTTTTTTATTTTCATAATCAATTAATAATTTAGAAACTACTAAGGAATGATTCCAGATTTTGGGTTTGATCAATATTTATTTTTTTTCGTAAACGAGAGCGCGACACCTTTACGCTATCAGGATTTTGGTGTAGGACTGAAGCTATGTCTTTATTATTCATTCCCAAGCGAATGAAAGCGCAAATTTTTAATTCAGTAGCTGTTAGTTCAGGAACCTGTTTAATTAAATTTTTGTTAAAATCTTTATGCACCTTCGAAAAGGATAGATTAAATCGATACCAGCTATCTTCATTTATCCTATCATTTATTTCGGTAATAGTATCTTCTAAAAATTCTTGTGCAGGAGCATTCTCCTTACTAATAAATTGGCTAAGAATTTTGAGTCTTTTTGTAATGTCTATATTAAATTCGTTGCTTTTTACTAGGTATAATGCGCTTTCGGTAAGATCTTGATCTTTTGCTTCCAGCATTTTGTTGTTGTATTCCGAAATCATTAGTACCGAATGTACTCTAGCTAATAGTTCAATAGGATCTATTGGTTTGCGAATATAATCTGTGGCCCCGGCGTTAAGTGCCGTTTTTAAATCGTCGGAAGATAAGTTTACCCCTGAAGCCATAATCACAGGTATATCTCTTAGGTCTTTTCTTTTTTTAAGTTCTTTTATAAATTCAATGCCATTCATTTCGGGCATATCCCAATCGGTAATTATTAAATCTGGTCTGTTTTGTTCAATTATTTTTAAGGCTGATTTTGCATTGTTTGTTTGGAAAAGAATATACTCAGGTCGTTGTATCTCAAAAATAGATACAATTGTCTTTAAGTTTTCTATTAAATCATCAATAATTAGAATCCTGTAATTCTCCATAACTTCCTGTTCAATACGTGCTGGTTGGTGGTAATTATATAACCAAGCATCGCTTAATACAAAGAAACTGTTTTTTTATTAAAATGTCTAATTCCCTTCGCAGGGATTTTGCTTTAAAAATTATTTAGTCACGCTAAAAATTCTTTCAAATGTTTTCAGATGGTTTGTAAGGTTGAAAATCTTAAAATATTCGTCATCTTCAATTGAAACGACAACATATTTAGCGAATATTTTTTAAAAGTGAAATCTATGATTTCCTTTACCAAGAGTTTTATTTGCGAATAGTGTTATTCTTTTAGGCTTGATCAAGAACTAATTTTATTAAATATTTGTAACGTGTTTCGTTACAGGCTAGTACTGTATCATTTAATTCCTTAGAGTATTTTCGGATTGATTTGTTATCTATTTTGTTCAATTTGCTAATTATTTTTCTGATATCGGAAATTTGATATACGAGGTAATCTGATATTCTTTCAATATATGGTGTTAATAGTTCTTTAGTATCATAGGATAAATACAAATCGTCAAAGTCTTTTGTTTTTTCGTCTTTATATTTTGCTTTTCCTAAAGCTATTTTTTTTGAATAATCAACCAGTAACCAAAAATCGGAACCAACGCCTTGTTTTGAGCTAACGCCAATATTTCCTTCGTGCGATTCTATGGCTATTTTGCAAAAAGTAAGACCAATGCCTGTGGATCCAGAAAAGCCAATATTTCTTTTTTCTACTTGATTGAATTTATCAAAAATAGAAGGTAATAACTCGTTTTTAATGCCAGGACCTTTATCAATAATGTGAATCTTTACTTTGTTATTGCCTAAGGTTTCATATTCTATCTTAATTTTTGAATTATCAGGAGAGAATTTTAATGCATTACTTAGCAGGTTAACCAAAATTCGTTCAAAAACGCCTACATCTACATTGAGTACGTAATCTGTTTTTTTAGGAAGAATAAATTCAATATTTTTTAACTGTGCATTATACTTTACTTCTGCAATAGCTTTATATATAATATATCTCAATTCTGCAAATTGCTTTACAAGCTCAAACCCTGCATTCTCATATTTCTGAACATCTAAAATATTCATTACAAGATTAAGCATTTTTTTTCCTGAATGTTTAATAAGTAATCCGTTTTCGTTATTGTCTGAATCAGCAATATTTATTATTGTATTAATCGGATTCTTTAAATCGTGCACAATCATTCCGCTCATTTCCTCTTTAAACTGGGAAAGCTCCTTCATTTTTGCATTTGCTTTTTTTAGCTCTTTAGTTTGTTGCTGAATTTCATTTTTTTGCAATGAAATTAGTTCAGCTGCTTTTTTAATTTTATTTCTATTGTAAATAGTACCCACTGAAATTAAAATAAAGAAAACCAATAATATAGCAAGAAGAGTAGCGGTAAAAAAAGTATGCTTAATTTTTGCTTTGTTACTTTGATTCTCTTTTAGCAGAGCCTCATTTTCTTTTTTCCTTTTTAATATCTGGTATTCTATTTCTAACAGCTCTACTCTTTTTTTGCTTTTTTCAATAGATATACTGTCTTTTAAATATACCATTGTTTTAAAATAGTGGAATGCAATATCTGTTGCCCCTAATTGTTCGTAAGAATAATATAGACCTTGGTAACACTGTGTTTTAATATCAATATCGTCGAATTTTTTAGCTATTGAAAAGCATTGTTTGTAGTATTTTATGGCTTTATAATAATTGCGTATTTGTCGGTAAAAGTTACCAAGATCAAGATAAGTATATGCTTGCCCTTGAATGTTGTTAAGTTCAATGTTGATTTCTAAAGCTTTATTTAAATATTTAATAGCATGTCTAAAATCTTTTTGTTTAGCAAGTATTGATCCAATGTTGTTGTAGCATGTTGCCATACGTGCTTTCTTTTGCAATTTTTGCATAAGTATCAAGGACTTAAGATAATACTCCATAGCCTTTGTATATTCTTCTTTACTTTCGTAAACCAAGCCAAGGTTATTATATACTATTGCTTCACCATATTCATTCTTATTGCGTTGTCTTATGTTTAACGATTGTTCAAGGTAAGAAATGCTCAAATCAAAGTCGCCTAATTTTTCATAAACCAAAGCAATGTTACTTGTGGTAGAGCCAATGCCTTTTTGGTCGCTGGTTTTTTCTTTTATTTTTAATGACGCCAGATAATAGATTAATGAACTATCGTATTTGTGAATTCTATTATAAGCAAGACCCAGATTGTTATTAATTTTTGATTTAAGTTTAATGTCATTATTTGTTGAAGTATAATCGTATGCTTTTTTTAATAGTGGTATTGCTTTTTTATAGTTCATTCGTCTAATCTCAATTAAACCTAAACTATTCAGTCCTTTTGTAATTAATTCTATGTTATTGTTTTGGCGAGCTAATTCAATGCTTTTGTTTGTAAAAAAAATTGCAGAATCATAGTTATTCTTTATCGCCCAAACAACACCTATGCCACTAATTGTTTCTGCATAATTTTTATTACTATGATTTTTTGATGCTAATTTTAAGCTAGCTTTATAGAATATCATTGCACTATCGGGATAGGTTTTTCTAAGCGCGTTGCCAACTTGATTGTAATAGGAAATTAATGACGCCTGATTATCTGTTTTCGAAGCTAAGTTTAATAAACTATCTATTTGATTAGACGAAATTGATATCGTACTAACACATAACAGAATGGCTGTTAATAAAGGGGAAAATATGAGCTTTCGGCTTATCATCTCTTAATTACAAATTTATAATAATCTAGAACAAATCTTCTAAATAAATATGAGATATTCCACTAAGGGATAATAAAAAGATACATTTTGTATACAGATGCTATAATAGATTAACATTATACATAGAGTGATTGCATTTAATGATGTGAAAATAAAAATAGCCTACTAATTTTCACTAAACAACTATTCAAAAGCAACTTTAGTTGATTTGAGTTCGTGTTAATTCGTGTTATTTGTGAAGAAAGATGGAGTTTTATTAATGAAAATATTATATACTGATGCCCGAGCATAATATAAAGTAAGAAGTTTTTAGTGAAAGAAAATCAAGCAGAACCTGTTTCGAACTTCACATAATTAATTAGCAAATAGTTTTTGTGCCTCCTCCAATAAGATATCTTTTTTGATAGGTACTACTCCAACTTTTTCACAAACTAAACCCCCTGCTAAATTAGATATGCTGGCAATAGTTACAGAATCTAAGCCTGCCGCTAAACAACATGCTGCAACACTAATAACTGTATCGCCAGCTCCTGAAACATCAGCAATATCACGAATTAAGGCTGGTATACGATGATAAGATTTTTCGTTGGCAATAAAAACACCTAGTTCCGATAAGGTGACCATTATGTAATTAGCATCGAGTTTTTTCTTAAGACGATTACAAGCATTGTTTAGTGCTTCAAAATCTCCTTTTGGAATATCTTCTTTTAAGCCTTCGCAAATCTCCTTATAGTTTGGCTTGAAAAGTGTAACTCCTTTGTAGGCATCAAAATTTCTTTTCTTAGGGTCAACTAAAGTTGGAATATTCTGCTTCTTTGCTTTTGCAACAACAAAGTCAATTATTTTTGGAGTAATGTTTCCTTTGTCGTAATCTTCAAATATTATGGCAGAAAAAGTTTGGCTATCCATTAATCTATCAATATGATTAATAAATTCCTTTTCTAATTCTGCATCTAAAATAGCTGTTGATTCTTCATCAACACGTAATAAATGCTGATTATCGCTAATAATGCGAGTTTTCACTGTTGTTTGTCTTTTTTTGGAAACCAACATGCCCACATCGGTCATTTCTCGTTTTTTAAGCAGTTGTTTAAAAATTGCTCCTTTTTCATCGTCGCCAATAATAGCACACATTACAGGTTTTGCTCCAAGTGCACGAATATTTAACCCAACATTTGCCGCACCACCCATTCTGTTTTCCCTATTAGTAACACTAACAATAGGAACAGGAGCTTCTGGAGAAATGCGATCTACTTTGCCCCACATATAGCCATCAATCATTACATCGCCAATAATTAGAATACTATAGTTATTGAACTGTTTAAAGGCTTTGTTTATATTACTTTCCACAACCGATATATTTTTGGTTCAAACTTACATGAATTTCGTAATACTTACAAACCTGCATGCTTTTAGTTTTTGCATAAGTATTGTAAAGTACATATTACTTTTATTTACAGCAAAGTAGATCTTATGCCAAGAATACCGTAATCCATATATTGATTAGCTAGAATATGTAAATGCTGTTTGGTACTGAAATGCAGCGGTATCAATTGCAAATATTGCTTAAATACATGCTATGCCATAAATTATTGATGCAACTAATGTGGGGCTTGTAAAGAAAGTGCATAATATTCCATATACAAAGCCGCAAGGTAAAACTGTATTGATATGCTGCGAGCCACAGCAACCTGGCTGCCATATAGGCAGATGTAGTATATGGTAAATTATGCTTAATAAGCATTAATTACCTGAATATTAGCTTGTATTGCACTTCTCAGCAAACTCTAGTTATGCTAATCTAATTCTAGGTAAGTAAAATCAAGTGGAACTTTTATTTTCACCTCACTACCTAATGGGTTATCAGGAGTTCCATTATCTTTATAAGTAACAATTATGGTTGAGGTGTTGAATTTATTATAAAACCTTATACTACGTTCCATTACAATCATGCTATTGGTACTACTCTTTTCTTTTGCTAGGTTTCTGTATAAGCCATTATCTGAAATACAAATAACTAAAAATAGTTCTTTTATAGTATCTACTTTTATTTCAACTCTACCACCACCTTTTTTTGGTAAAATCCCTTGTTTTAGGGCACTTTCTACATAACTGAATATGCACATTTTAGGAATTTTAACTGACTTGCTTACTTCGGGCGATAAAATAAAATCGTAGTCAAATTGATCTTTAAAACGGTACTTTTCAAGTTCTAAATAGTATTTTACAAACTTTAGTTCATCCTCAAGACTCCGTCCATAATCGTCTATAGAAACAATGGTTTCGCGCATAAATTTCGAAAATGTACCTAAGTTACTATAGGCAGTTTTCCTATCGTCTTTATTAATAGAATAGGCTATTGAATTTAGGGCGTTAAATATAAAATGAGGATTAAGCTGGTTCTTAACTACATCAATGTGCATATAGGTAGATTCCCGCTCTATTTTTCTAATTTTCTCAATGTGGTTTTTGAAAATAAATTGTGCTAATAAATATATGCCCAAGCTTATAGTTGCTGTAAATAGGTAAAATAAATACCTAATCCAATAATACGGATGCTTATAGTAATTTACCAAGTAGTGGTAGTTGTTATTTTGTATCGATAATTGATTGCTATTACCAACATTCTCCTTTATTGAAAAATGAAGCTTTTGTATTGCTAAGCCAGGTATTGGAATAGTTACTTTCGAGTTATAACCAGGAGTATAAATTATTATAGAATTATCTTTAATAACTAATAGTTCTTCAATGCCATTTTTGTTAATGTCGATAAAAGCAACTTGATTAATAATATTTCCTAATCTATGACTAGAGGTTAATTCAAGATTCTTATTGTAATGCTTCACAAATCCATTGTGGCTGTATGTTTTAATTTCTGACCAATTTTTTCTCGACTGATCAAAAATAAAAGTTTCATTTTTAATGTCAAGGCGTCTTTTTACGTTACCTTTTTTATCTAAAAGTAAAAGTAGCCCATTGTTGTCTTTTGTTAACGACCAGTTTAAACATACTATACTTGTGTCTTCTGTACTCACATAAGGAAAGGCTGAAGAAACCGACATTCGAGAATTAAATGGGATAGGAGCGAAACGATAAGACAAATCATTATTTAATACAATAGTTTTAGCACTTAATGCGTGCTTATCTTCTGAATTTGTTAAGTAATTTGAAGAGTTTAAGGTTGATAAAAATATTTCAAGTTTGCCATCGTTGTCAATGTCAATAATATTTGGCTTGCCCACAAGCTGTAGTCCTAGTTCTTCTGATTTTGTCACAACTTCATTATGAATATCGTAGGCTATTACTTTTCGCGAAGTATTCGTAAATCTATTATTTACCGAAAAAATAACTTCCTTAAAACCATCATTATTTAAGTCGTGCAAACCGCCAGAATGAATAATAACATCATTATTCTCTATTTGCTTACTGAAATTAATGACTTTCACTTTTTCAGCCAGAAATTGGTTGCTTCTATTTCCCTCAATGCCATACAAATAGATGCCATCTTTGTTTTTTGAGAAAACATATAATTCATTTTTTCCATCAGAATTATAGTCGCCATTTATGAAATCGAACTGTTTAATTGTTTGACCACTTAAATACCATATGTATTGGAATTTTCCTGTATTGTCGTATTGGTTAATAACTGGTTGCTTATTGTCAGAAAGGTGGTAATAAATAAATTCTTCTGAATTACCATCACCATCAATATCGGTAAAGCATACTTTCTGACCATCGGCAAGTAGTTTGCCGTCGTTTGAAGCTATCTTACCCACATATTTGTTGTAGCTTTTTGGTTTAAAAATATAACCCAACAAAAGACCTAGCAATAATGCGATGGCTATTGGGAGCCATTTAATCAAATGTTTTTTAATCAATTTGCTTTGAATTGTTTTAGTCAAAAGTACTAATTACATTTATTTACACAAACATTTAAGAACCTTATGTAAGTAATTACACTCCATATATCCGCAAGAAAAACACATAACATTTAGAAGCTAAGATAGTTAGTCGCGGCGTAACTCCACTAATTTAGGTGATAGCAAAACGGCTTAATATACTCATTTGCAACATAGTCGCACTGCGACTTGCGGAATAAAGACACTTTATGTTTTGATAACATATTATAGTTAATTCATAAATCGGAAAGTTGCAGTGCGACTATTGCAAAGTTTATAGAGTGTTACGCATTTCGCTTGCGCGATATGATCAATCACATTCCTTAACCTGAATAATTCATGCGTTTGAAGTAGCTGTAAAGCCTGTCCCGACAATTCTAGTGAGCGTCGGAATCCGTAGATATATCTTTATATTTACTCACACTAATTGTTATTTTATCGATGTTCGTGAATTTAAATTTCAAGGGTTTTGCAACCTACCTGGCGGCAGTTAGGCGAAACGGATGCATTGAAATAAATGCACTTAAAAACCTTTTCAAAAAGCATTGTTTTTACTAACATAATCTTATAATCAATCTATTACTTGCTTTTTTAAAAGTTTACGAATTAATCACTCCTTCAATAAGCGAGTTTTTTTCTATTATGAAAATATATAGTAACTATTCAATAATCAGAATAATAGTCATTTTGTATATAAGGTATGTTAAATCTCATTCTACCAAACTCATTAATCTAATTTGACCCTCACTCTCCTGATAATCAATATTTTTTATAGCTTTGCAGGCTATTAATATTAAGAAGTCGATAATGAAGGGGTACGAATATCACACGCTAAAAAACGGCATACGAATTATTCATAAGCAAGCCGAAGGAAAAGTGGCACATTTAGGACTGGTAATTAATACCGGCTCGCGCGACGAAGAAGAGGAGCAACATGGCATAGCCCACTTTATTGAACATGTAATATTTAAAGGAACTCAAAAACGTAAAGCCTACCATGTTCTTTGCAGAATGGAAGATGTTGGTGGTGAAATAGACGCCTATACTACCAAAGAAGAAACCTGCCTAATGTCTGCCTTTTTAACCGAATACTATTCACGAGCTATTGAGCTATTTGCCGATATTGTATTTAACTCCACTTATCCTGAAAAGGAAATGGAAAAGGAAAAGGAAGTAATTATTGAAGAAATTAATTCCTATAAAGACAGCCCCGGAGAACTTATTTTCGACGAATTTGAAGATCTTATTTTTAAGGGTCACTCCATTGGGAGAAGCATTTTGGGAGAACCGAAACAATTGGCTAAATATACACGAAAGGACATATTATCTTTTATAAAAGGAAATTATCATACCAACCAAATGGTTTTGTGCTCGGTGGGTAATATTAAGTTTAGCTCGCTAGTAAAATGGGGCGAGAAATACTTTGAACCACATAAAGAAAACTTACGTTCTGAAAGACGTAAAGTGTTAAATGGATATAACCCAGAAAATAGCATTGTTGAATTAGATACCTACCAATCGCACTGTATTTTAGGAAATAGAGCTTACGATATTTCACATAAGAATCGTTTACCACTTGAGCTAATAAACAATATACTTGGCGGACCGGGAATGAATTCACGCTTGAATTTAGCATTGCGCGAAAGGCATGGCTATACTTATAACATAGAATCGTTTTACTCGGCATACTCTGATACTGGAGTAATGGGAATTTATTTTGGAACAGAAAAAGAGAAGATTGAGAAAAGCCTGAAAATAATTAAAGCTGAGATAAAGAAATTGCAGACTAAGAAATTAGGAGTTTTACAGCTTGAAAAAGCTAAAAAGCAAATGATTGGTCAAATAGCTATAAGCTCTGAAAACAAGTCGAGCCTATTGCTTAATATTGGGCGCAGCTATTTACTGTTTGATAAAGTAGATTCGCTAGATACTGTTTACAAAAAAATAAATGACCTTACTGCCATCCAATTACAAGATGTAATTAACGAGGTGTTTGATTTTGATAAATTATCAATGCTTACTTATAAGTAGTTTTTCAAAAAAATTTCAAAAACACAAACCCGCCTGACTTATTCGGGCAGGTTTCAAAATTCAAAATAGTTTCAAATTCCAAATAACTTGAATCTTTAGCAAATAGGATTTGTTATTTGCTTACATAGGTGGTAAGTAATGCGTTCCGTAACTATTTAATATCTCAATATTTTAAGTAATTATTAAGCTGAATCAAAGTATGGTTGATTTTTTAGAATTTTTGCATACAACAATATTTTAGCGCGTACATTATTGTTATTAACCTTGAGCTTAATCTATTAAAAACTAAATTTCATCTAAAAAATGCAACATTCCTTTAATAAATATTGTATAACTACATAACAATTCTTTTTGTCTAACCTTAAATTGTTGTGTTATGAAAAATCTACTTTTAATTCTAACGATAGTTTCTTTTACAATTAGTGCAAATGCTGTTGATTATTCCACATTAGGTACAGGTGGTCAATGGGATGTAAATGCAACTTGGAATGATGGCAGTAGTTATCCTGATGATGCTACTGATAATGCAACTCTTAATAATGGTGATAGTGTTTGGTTGCCAGCAGGAGTAACTATTACGGTTAGTGAAATAGAATTTGGTAATAATAGTATATTATTCATTCCAGCAACAACAACTCTTATTGCCGATAGTATCTCTGTTTTAAACAATGCCAAGTTTTATATTGAAGGAACATTGAGCCTAATTGGAGGCATCAATATGCGAAATAATAGTTCTCTAGATATCTCTTTAACAGGTAGTCTTGCTGTAGGTGGAGATTTTTATGGTAGCAATAATGTAACCATCTTAAACGATGGAGATATGGATATTACTGGTGACCTGTATTTAGGAACAGGAGCAACACTTGATGGTGAGGGAACTGTTACAGCAGACACTTATTCTGGCAACGGAACTGTATTTGGCACAAGCATGGGTGATTTAATAGATACAGAGACTTATCATGCCGGAGATGGTGGTGCTTATATTTTACCTATTGAATTAATTTCGTTTAAAGCATACAAAAATACCAATAATATCACAATTAACTGGCAAACTGCCACCGAAGAAAACAACGACTATTTTACCATTGAACGTTCAGCCGATGGTATAACATATGATTATATTGGATCAGTTACTGGCGCAGGTAATTCTTCGACAACTCTC
>JAUXEM010000110.1 GCA_030620515.1 Salinivirgaceae bacterium | reverse complement strand
TTAACAGAATTTATATTGTAAGTTACAATTAACATTCAAAGAGGTTTTAATAATTGTATATAAATAGTTTTTGTGTAAAACTATTACAAGTTATGGTATTTCAACTTAAATTGAGCTTTATGGAATAATTAAATTTCAGATTGCCTTTTATAATCAATCAATAGTTTTACAACTCCACTGTAATTTTCCACACCATTGGGTATATTATTAAATTTTAAGTACTTGTCATTAAACCAAGTATTTACTTTTTCAATTGGTTCGTACCTTAAACTACTCCAATAATTTCGAATTATTTGAATGTCATTTGCAACATCATCACTAATTAGCTTATATGCATCTATCGAATTGTTTTGCCTTTTATTGTAGTGTAAAAAGTGAAATAGCACATATAAACTTGCACTGTATTGAATTTGTTCGTTTTGGCTTTTTGAGCAAACAAACCAAGCATAAAAATTTGCCTCAGCTTCGCTTGTTATACCAAATTGATGTGCTTTTTCATGAGCAAGAATCATAGGGTATTGAATAGGAGGAATAAATTTATTCAAATGTATTTCGTTAAAAAACGGACCAAAATAACCACCAATGCCCGATGCTGCAAAGAATCTGCTAATTGTCATGTTTTTAGGTCTGCGTTTTCCTAAAGGATATGAAATAGCAAGTAGATGAGCATTTTTAGAATAGCTCTTTTCAATAATGCTATCTGTTATCTGTTTGTCAAAATCAGCAAAGCTTACTTTTAAGTTATTTGTTTGGTTTATTAGTGTATAAAAAGCAGCATTAAAATTCTCATTAGTAATTTGGTTTGCTTCAATATTTAGTCGTTTGTAAATATCGTGACGGAAATAGTTAAATCCCCACAGCCAATAAAACCCAATATAAATAATGGCAATTGTTTTAAAGATAATTGGAAGCATTGTCTTTCTACATTTCTTTTTTAATATAAGGGCAACAATAATTGTTAAAAGCAAGGGGATAAGAGTAATTAAAAATACATCGTTAATAGAAAATGGGAACAATGATGAGTATTTTGAGAGTACTGTTGCTATAATCTTATAAAAGCTATTAGAGTAATATTTTTCAGTAATATTTGGATACTTTATAAGAACTTTTGTTAGAATAAAGGTAAGCACAGCAAACCAGTACAAAATTGTTTTACGATTTAATATTTGCTGCAAAATATGTTTTAGTCTCTTTGGGTTTAACCTGTCTGCCAAAGTATCACGGCGGGTAGTTCCCCCGAGGCTTGCCCCGAGGACATTTACAAGTTGCAAAATAAAGTTTTTACTTTTTACCACAGCATTGTTTATATTTTTTATTACTGCCACATGGGCAAGGGTCATTCCTATTAATCTCTCTATTTGATGGAGCACGTTCTTTATCAGCTAAATTTTGATTAAACGCTTTTTCTAAAACCTGATATAATTTGGGATGCTTTCGTTTAAGTAGTTTAGGGCGTTCAAAAAAATATTCGGCAGCAACAGCAAAAAACTCAGTTTTATTTGTTGCACCATATGGGTTTATATCCGATTCGTTAGCATATATCTCATCTATCTTGTTGTGAATTAAATCAATCCATGGAATAACATATTGCTGTTCCATTAATAGTGTCGGTATGCCGTCAGTTTGACCATCCGCTTTGTCAATTAAGTGAACAAACTCATGAATAGCTGTGTTTTTTTTATCGTTACTGTTTTTAAAACCGTGATGTAGTGCTTTTTGCGAAAGAATCATTTTGCCTTCCATGTAGCCGGTGCCAACCATTCCAAGTATATTTCTATTCTCGCCACAAGTATGAAATTGTTCATTAAATGAATCAGGATAAATTAGCACTTCATCAATGTTATGATATTGCCATTTAGGAAAACTAAATATGGGAATAATTGCACTAGCAGCTACAAGAACTCTATCCGTTTCAGTTATATTTGTTTCAACACCTGTAATTTTACAATTCGTTAAAAATTCATGAACTTTAAACTGAAACTTATTTTTGTTTTTAACAGATAAGTTGTTGTAAAAAGATACATTGCTTACTAGGATAGTTTTCCATTCATTCAGAAATTCAGTTTTTGGGATAGCCCAGTGTTTTTTTTGTTTTTTGCTAATTTGCTTGTAAATAATTATTGCAGCAACTAAAATAAGGGATATAAAAAAAATACTCTCCATAAAGATTAATTTAGGAGAGTAAAGATAATATTGTTAATTTATAATGAAGATATTCTAAATATCATTTTCGGTGTATTTAAAATTATTTTCGCCAAAGCTTTCTTTAATATTATTGTCTTCGATTCGATAAGTGCTTTTTTCACCAAAAATTTGCGAAAATATAATATTTGATTCATTCCCATCTTTATCCACTCCAATTATTGTAGCAAGATTTTTATTTCTTCTTCGTGATAGGTTACGGTGGCATATAGGGCAAAGGAATTTTACAATATTTCCTTCAACAATAGTGAAGTCGTCGCTAAATTCAGCAGTATAATCACCAAGAGTGGTACTAAGCAGAATTACTCCTTTTAGTCCAGTTTTGGTTTTTCCAACTAGGGCAACCTTATTGCCAATGTTTATACTATTCCTGCATTTGGGGCAAATTATTTTTTTACTCATAGCTCAAAATTTAAATTTGAACAAACCGATATTTAAACCAGAAATTAACAAAAATTTCCTTTAGTGAATTTATGAAAAGATTTGACCAAAATCAATACACTATGCAAATTATAGGACTTTATTTTACGAATCTTATTTTTAGTATACAATAACGCATCGTCTAACAGTTACGTAATCAGGTAATTAAGTAGGGTTGACATTAAATGTATTATGTTATAAAAATAACAATCTGTCTATTTCATTAAAAACCAATCAGGGTTTGTATAAATATTTAGTTGATCACCATAAGATTTAATAACTTCTGTTTCTTGAATTACATAAGTGCATTTTTCACCATATATTTTAGAAAAAACAACAGTGAATTTCTTGTCGTCACCATCAATCATAGTGAAATAAGCTAGTCTTTCGTTTTTTAAATTAGTAAGATTGCTATTACATAGTGGACAATAGAACTTCACTTTTTCACCTTCCGTAATTGTAAATTCAGCACTAAATCTACTATTATAGTTTCCAAGCAAAGTATGAAGAAATACAATGCCTTTTCTACCTGAATTGTTTTTTGCTTTTAAAACAATGTCGTTGTCAACATTCAATGCTTCTTCGCAATGTGGACATAAATATTTTGTTTTCATAGCTTTAGGTTTTAAATTAATAAAAATACTTTCCCCTATAAGATACGAAATTTTAGCATAAAAGTCAAGTAAAAAGCAGGAAGAATCATTCTGTCAGAACGTACCGCTGCCCACAAGTAGCACGGTTTAAAGCACAAGAATGGAATCAGAGCGTAGTAACTGAATATGCTTTTATCTAATAAAAACAAAATTTATTAACCAACATTGTATTTACATACAGCCAGGAGTGTTAAACAGTTATGACACTAGTTTAGAACCTGTCCATAAACTCAGCTTTTTTGTATAAAAAGTCGGAGTGCGACTTTTTAATTAGCTGAGAAAATGTAATTCATAAAGCTTAACATTTTATAAACAGAGTTGCGCCCCGACAAGTATATACAGCCTCTAGTTAATAATAATTTCTCGCCCAAAGGGAGTTAGTGCTAGCGACGCTAATTTAAAATGTTGTGCAGCAAATGGTATTCCAATTATAGTAATACCAAGAATTATACCCCAGACAATGTGCGATAAGCAAATCCATATTCCACCTATAAAAAACCAAATAATATTCATTATAGTAGATAAACACCCAGGGTTGCCAGGTTTTACATTTATTTGAGCACCAAAAGGCCAAATTGCTAATACACCAAGCTTAATAACTTGTATGCCAAAAGGAATACCTATTATTGAAATAAATAATGGTATGCTGGCAATAAAATATTCAAGAGCAGTAAATAGACCGCCGAATAAAAGCCATAAAATGTTTCCAAGGGTTTTCATATGTATAAGTTTTGTATATTTTAAATTTATTGACTTTTCATCTTAATTTTTGTTACAATAAAGATAGTACAAAAAAACCCACTACTTAATTGAAGTAATGGGCTGTATATTTTAATCTTAATTGCTATTTAGAACATAAAGCCTAAACTAACTAAAAACTGACTTTGTCTTTGGTCTGTATTAAAAGTTTCACCTCCAATAGTTACAGAGTCACCTAATTTGCTTAAAGGGAATTCATAGCGAGCATCAATAGTTACTTTTTTAACAATGTCGATACCAATACCTGCCTGTCCGCCAAAAGTTGCGGAGCTTGTTGCCGAAGAAAAATCTTCAAGTGCATCTTTAACTTCATTACTTGCTTCACTAACATTGTTACTAAGTTTAAAAGTAGCAACCGGACCAGCATTTATTCTAAATGGACCTAGTTTTACTCCAACTAATATAGGAATATCAAGGTTATGGTAATTAACTTTTGCCACCGAGTTCATCTTTTCTGTAGCATCATCAATACTACCAATTGTACTAATATCAATGCTTGCGTTGGTATTTGAGTAATATATTTCAGGTTGTAAGAAAATACCGGCAATTTTAAAACGTGTAAAGATACCAGCATGAAAACCAACCTCATACGATGATGGCGTGAACTTTAAACCTGGGTAATTAATAGATTCTGGATTAATAATGTAAGTTGACCCGTCTCCATTTACGTCTATTAATAAATCATTGTAATTTGGACCACCCGGAGCATAATCGGATTTAACCGTAATGTCACCTTCAATGCTAAAGTCATCAAATTTTATTTTTGAAGAGTTAATGCCTCCTTTAATGCCCCAAGAAAAAATTTGCGAGTATGTTAACTGGCTAGCAAATAGTATTGCTGCAAAAACTATGAGTTTTTTCATATTTTCAATTTTAAAATTAGAATTTGTGTAAAGATAGAAAATAATAGGTTTTATATGCAGTAGAAATCTGTTCTCAAATACTTATTTAATTCAAAATTTGATAAATGCTACATTTTTTATTATTAATTAAGCTTAATTTTATTTAAAATTATTCTAATTAAGATAAAATTGAGCATTAATATTTTTATCTTTGAAAACTAATAAATATTAAATTTTATAGCAGATGAAGAATGTTTATATTTTCTTGATAGTTACACTTTTTGCTTTCAGTACAAATGCTCAATACAATAAAAATTTCTCAGATAAAGCAATATCAAATTTTAGCTATTCTGAAAGCCAGAATAGTTCTCTTCAAATGCATTTTACAATTAATAATATTTCAATATATAATTCAACAGATGAATTTATTAATATTGAGAGTAGTAACTTTGCCAAAAGTTTAAAAAAAGGAGAACCTAATTTGCCCTTTTTGAGTAAAACTATTTATTTACCATTAAATGTTAATCCTACTTTAGAAGTATTATCATTTGATAGTGAAATAATAAATTTGAAGAAAAAAGGATTTTCTGAACTTATTCAACCTTCTGCAGGGTCAATTTCAAAATCTCAGGAAAAAGTCGCTCTAAATAAAATTGAAAAAAGCTTAGCTTATTCACGAAATGAATATATAAATAATCAGGTTGTAAGTCTTAAGTTTAAAGGAATACTACGAAATATACAGGTTTATGAATTGCTATATCAACCAATAGCTTACAATCCTGTAAAAAATAAAATTAACGTTAAGAGTAATCTTAGAATCGAAATTTTATTGGAAAATAGTAATGATATCCCTTCAAACTGGAAATTTGGTTTTGAAGAAAATTCATCATTAAGTCAAATAGTATCTTTGTTTAATGGTTCGGGTAAGAGTTTAACTAAACCCACCTTTTTAATTGTGTCACCATTAAAATATAAAAAAACTTTACAATCGTTTATTCAATGGAAACGTCAGTTGGGTTATTATGTATCTGAAGCTTATATTGATGAAGATATTACAGATAATAGTAAAGAAACCATTAAAAGCTACATTAAAAGCTACTATGAGAATCCAGATAAAGGAACACAAGCTGTATCTTATTTAGCATTAATTGGTGATGTTGTTGATATACCTGCATGGAATGGTACTAATGGTATTGGTGGTGGCTCAGATAATCATGTAACCGATTTGTTTTATGCAGAATTTACCAACGACTTTCTTCCCGAATTATATTATGGACGAATATCAGTTACTGATACAAGCCAATTGCAAAATATTATTGATAAATCTTTACATACAGAAAAGGCTATTAACCTACCAAATGATTATCAGAATAATCATCTCTTAGTTTCTGGAGTTGATCCTAGTTATGCATCAACTTATGGAAACGGGGCAATAAATTATTTTACTAAGTACTATTCAAATACAGACCAAAATATTAATGCTAAGTACTATTTATATGGTTCAGGATCACCAATAGTATCAAATAATTCACAAGCAAAACAAAGCATTATAAATGATTTTAACACTGGTGTTGGTGTAGCTTATTATACAGCTCATTGTAGTCCTAAAGGTTGGTTTAATCCTAAGTTTCAAACCGCTGATATTGCAAGTTTAACTAATAAAAAGATGTATCCTTTAATGATTGGTAATTGTTGCCAATCAGTTCAGTTTGATCTGAACTCCTTTGGTGAAGATATAGTTAGGGCTAAAGATAAAGGTGCAGCTGTGTACATAGGAGCCTCTGATGAATCATTATGGGATGAAGATTATTATTGGGGTGTAGGTGTAACAAATATCATAAATGCAAATCCAACCTATGAAGAAACAGGTTTAGGTAATTGGGATGCTTGGTTTCATTTAAATAGTGAGACTATTGAAAATCAAGTATCCACTGTTGGACAAATGCTAATGATTGGAAATTTGGCAGTTCAAGAATCGAATTCAACAAGTAAAAATTATTATTGGGAAATATATCATATTATTGGCGATCCAACATTTGTTCCTGCAAAATATAAAATGAATAAAATTACTGCAGAATGGCAACAAACGTTAGTTATAAATGAAACTAATTTAAAGGTTAATACCATATCAGGTGCTTATGTCTCATTGGCCGAAAATGGAATAATAATTGGTGGAGATTATGCCGATGAAACAGGATTAGCATCTGTTGACTTTAATGCCTTAAAGAATATTGGTGAAAAGCAGGTTGAAATAATTGTTTCTCATAAAGATTTTGAACCAAAAATTGATTCAATTAATGTAATACCAACTTATGGACCATATCTTGTTTTATTAAAAACTGAAATTGATGATAGTAACGGTAACGATAATGGTGAATTGGAACATGATGAGATTGTTTATTTAAACGTGGGGTTTCAAAATTTTGGGAACGACAATGCTCAACAAGTTAAGGTTAATATTACTACAGAAAGTGAATGGGTTAAAAGTTTTATACTTAATTCTAATATTGATTATGGTGAAATTAGTAGTAACCAAAGCAAATATTCTGATCTTAAATTTTTATTAGAATTAATTCCTGGTGCTCCAAATAATGAAGAAATTTCTTTTAGTGGATCAGCAACATGTGACGGAACTATTACCTTCGAATTTAATTTTGTAATTACAATTAATAGTTCTAATCTGTTATTAGATAATTTTATAGCAGATGCAGATGGTTCAGGTAATAATAATGGTATTTTGGAGGCTAGCGAGGAAGCAACCATACAAGTCTATTTTATTAATCAGGGCTTTGCTCAAGTATCAAATACAGTAATTGAATTCTCTTCCAGAAATCAAGAAATACTTACTGTCAACAATGAAATACTTGCTTATGGGGGCTTTGATATTGGCGAGAAAAAAGCAATGCCACTTGAAGTAACAATAAGTGATAATATTTTTAACGGAGCACAAGCAATAATTGATTATATAATTAAAACTGGTGAAAATCATCAGTTTATTTCAAATGGTAGATTTAAAGTGCCCGTTGGTGTTGAACCAGTAATAATTATGGATACTGATACTGTTGTTAAATTAGGTGACGGATTGTTTTACGATTCAGGAGGTGCTGATAATGATTACTCAAATAATGAAAATACAACCGTAACTTTTAAGCCATACTATAGCTCACAGGGTGTTTCAATAGATTTTGAGAAATTTGATATTGCATCGAAAGCTAATGGCGATTGTTGGGATTATTTAGAAATTTACAATGGATTAAATGTTAAATCGCCTTTATTAGGCTCCTTTTGCACCACAAATTATAAAAAGGTAGTTCATAGTCAGAACCAAGATGGGGCACTAACTTTTAGGTTTTTATCAAATGCAAGTTCAACAAGATTTGGATGGAAAGCAAGAATAGAATCTTCGGAAAGACGTAATGTGAAAATCGTTGTATCTAATGGAGTAGGTAAAATTGAAGACGTTAGTATTACTTTACTAGATAGTACAATATTGACCAATGCTGATGGTTTAGCTTTATTTGTTAACATTCTGGAAGAAGGTAATAAAGGGTTTATAATTGAAAAAGAAGGGTATTATAAAATTATAGATATATTAGGTAATATTGAAGGGGATACCATTATAAATGTGTTATTGGAGAAACTACCTGAGGTGTGCATTACTGTACGGGAAGGAACATCAGCAATTGAAAATGCGAGAGTATTATTTAATAGTGAAACAAAATATACCAATTCTAATGGGCAAGTTTATTATCCGAATCAAACCGAAGGTACTAGTTTTTTTACAATTAGTGCCAAAGAATATAATGATACTAGTGGTTATATAACAGTACCTAGATACGATATGTGTTACTTTATACCTCTTTCTAAAAAGAAATTTTATAATCTAAAATTAGTTGTATCTGATGAATTAGGGTATGTTAATTCTGCTAAGGTTATTATTAATGGAATTACAAAATATACAAATGATAGAGGTTTGGCTATTTATGACAGTCTTTATTCTGAAAACTATTCGTTAGTTATAGAGAAAGAAAATTATAAAAATTACAAAAGTGACATATCAATTCCTGATAGTAATTCGATTAAAAAAATAGAGCTTTTACCAATTGTTTATTCTGCTATTTTTAATGTTTTTCATGGGGAAGATAGAGTTTCAGGAGCCAAAATTTTAGTTAAAGACATGGAACTTGTTACATCTAAAGGAGGACAGGTTGCGGCAAATGATTTACGAATTGAGAATAACATTAAATTCACTATAGAACATGATAAATATACTAAATACAATGGTTCTTTTGATATTATTGATAAGAACATAAAACTAGATATACAAATATTTGCAATAGGAATTTCCGATAAAATAGAGCGAAATATTTTTGTTTATCCAAATCCTATAGGGAACAACAAATTAATAAATATACAATCAGATGCTAATATTACAAGAGCTGAAATATATAATATTGATGGTAAAAAAGTGAAATTTTTAAATGGAGACAGTAAAAATATGCAGATTGATATGACTGGATTATCTAAAGGAATTTACACTATTTCTGTTTCAACAGAAAATGGGAAATATCATAAAAAAGTAGTTCTACCTTAAATTCGAAATATAAATTTTTAGTATTTCAAAAGTCATATGCTGACTTGATACTTGATACTGAGAAAACATGTACAATGTATTTATGGAATAGAAAGGCAATTTAATGCAAGTAAATGATAAATTAGTTATTGGGTTTGAAGTATAGTATTATGAGTAGGTGGTTATTTATTTTTGTACTAGTATTTAGTTTCTGTAGTATTCAGTTAGTTCACAGTCAAGAAAGTTTTTCAACAGATTCGAAAAGAGCTATTAAGAATTATAAAATGGCTCTAAATAAATATTCTCAAAGAGATTATTCTGAAACATTATTTTTTATTGAGCAAGCAATTAAAGAGGATGAAAGCTTTATTGAAGCATACCTGTTAAAAGCCGATCTCTCAAAAACTACTGATAATATTAGTCAAGAAATAAAAAGCTATAGAAAAGCTTTGAATATTGATCCTAACTATTTTATTTATACATCATTCAATTTAGGTGTAGCCTTATATAATAATGGCGAATACAATGAGTCCCTACAAATTCTTAATGAATTTATAGCTAAAAAAATAGGGAAACAGCAGGTTCTAGAAAAAGCAAAAAGGCAAATAGAAAGATGTTTGGTTGCCATTGAATTAGTTAATAACCCAGTTGAATTTAATCCAATTAGTGTAGGAGATGGTATAAATGACTCAAATGATCAGTATTGGCCTTCGCTTTCGCTTGATGGACTAACAATGATTTACACTACTTTACTAACAGATAGTTCGCGGTTGTTAATGTATAATCAGTTTGCAAAACAAGAGGACTTTTACATATCGAATAAACAAAACGGTTGTTGGCAAACAGGTAAACCAATAGGGCCTCCGTTAAATACACCTGGCAATGAAGGAGCTCATAAAGTTTCAGCCGATGGAAAAATAATTGTTTTTACAGGTTGTAATAGGAACAAGGGTTTTGGTAATTGTGATATTTATTTTTCTTTTATAGAAAATGGGAAATGGACAATGCCCCTAAATGCAGGACCAACAATAAATACCCCTTATTCTGAAAAACAACCTTCATTATCACCCGACGGAAGATTCTTGTACTTTTCTTCCAATAGACCTGGGGGCGAAGGAAAAATGGATATTTGGGTATCTGAATTAATTGAAGATAGTTATTGGACGAGACCTGTGAATATGGGCTGTTTCATTAACACTAAAGGTGATGAGGTTTCGCCATTTATTCACCCCGATAATAGCACCTTCTATTTTAGCTCTAGTGGGCATAATGGACTAGGGAAAAAAGATATTTTTTATTCTCGTTTAGATAGTTTAAAGCAATGGACAAAACCAAAAAATATTGGATACCCAATAAATACACATTTGGACGAAATAGGGCTCGTTGTAGATGCTAAAGCAGAATTAGCCTATTATTCGACAAACTATAATAATGAATCTACAAATATTTTTAGTTTTCATATACCAGTTGAATCAAAACCCAAAGCAGTATCTTATTTAAGCGGAATAATTTTTGATGAAACTACTAAAGAACCGTTACAGTCTATATTTCAATTAATTAATCTTAGTACAAGTGATACAGTAATGCAATCAGTATCAAATAAAAGCGATGGAAAGTATTTGGTATGCTTACCCTCAGGATATAATTATGGATTAAGCGTATCTCATCCTGGGTATTTATTATATTCAATAAATTTTAATTTCAATGGAAAGCATTCTTTGGTTAAACCATATGAATTAAATATTCCTTTAAAACGTATAAGCAATGGTAATTCAGTTGTATTAGAGAATATATTTTTTGATTCAGATTCATATGAATTATTGCCAGATTCAGATATGGAACTCATAAAGATTTATGAATTTTCTGATATTAATCCTGAAATAGAATTAGAAATAGGTGGTTATACAGATAACACCGGAACCAAAGAAAGCAATATCTCATTATCTGAAAAACGAGCTAAAGCAGTGTATGATTATTTAATTGCGAAAGGTATTTCTGAACATCGCCTTACATATAAGGGATATGGACAGAGTAATCCAATTTTACCTAACGATTCAGAAATAGACAAAGCAAAAAACAGAAGAACAGAACTTAAAATAATTGGACATTAATTATTAAAAGAAAATACACAAAATAATTGCACCTAATTTGAACAGTATATTTGCAGGGCAAAAGCATTTAAAAATATAAAAAATAAAATGTCCACGAATTACATGAATTAACACGAAAAAATATTTAAAATCACCATTAGTTGATTTGAATTAGTGCTATTCCGTGTTAA
>JAUXEM010000051.1 GCA_030620515.1 Salinivirgaceae bacterium | reverse complement strand
CATAGATAAAGTTAAAAAACGCAACCATAGCAGAGTTACTGTGAGTATTTTTAATTTTATATATGTGCAAAAGATGTTTATCAAAATCGGAAGTTATTTTTGAGTGAACCCTTAGTATGCATGTCAGATGAAATTAACAGAAATAAGGTGTCCCAAAACTCACTTTTGGGACACCCTCTTTTTTACTCCACCATTAAATTACAACCACGAATATCACTATTATCAAACCTCCCAAGAATAGTAAAAGAGTCATCGGCAAAAGTTTTACCCAAATCTTTAGTTTCAATAAAACAACAAGAATTTATATTTGCTAAGTCAATTACATTTATGCCACCACTTTGCCCTTGTTCAATAAAAGTAAAAGGATCATATGTATCACGAATTAAAACTTTCATCCAAGCGGGTGTGTTGAAAATGCCATTTCCTTTCGAGTATCCTTGCGATAACAATTCAGTCATTCCATATTCCGAATGAATAGTTTTTACACCAAATCCATTACATAAAATAGCATGTAGCTCTTCACGAATCATATCTTTTCGTTTGCCTTTCATGCCACCAGTTTCCATAATAATGGTATTATGTAGCTGTATTGGGTATTGCTCAACCATGTCGAGTAAGGCGTAAGTAACGCCTAAAAGAATAATTTTTTGATTTGTTCTATTAAGTTTTTCTAGTTTCTCAGCCAATTCTTGATAATTATTCAAATAGAAACCACTATCGGAATGCTGGCTCAACTCAATAAGTTTATTGGTCATGTAAACTAACGACGAACCGCCACGCTCTAGGTAAGAAGGTAGCAGTGCTAGTATGCAATAATCTTGAATACTGCCATAAAAAAGCTTAAATGCTTCAGTAAAGCTTTTCTCGTAAATATTTGTGTCGGCCACAATATGTTTCGATGTAGTTATACCAGTAGTTCCACTACTGGTAAATGTTATTTTTGGTGAAATATTTTTAGTAATAACTTGTTTCGATTTAAAAAAATCAATTGGCAAAAACGGAATATCGTTTAAGGTTTTAATTTTTGTGGGACTAATTTTCAGTTCTTTGCAATAATCCATATAAATAGGAACGTTTAGGTATTGATAATTAAAAGCTTCAATACATATTTGAGTAAACTCTTCCTTTGATTTTATATTAACTATTTTATCTTCCCAATCTTTCATTTTTTTATTTTGAGATGCAAATATACTATAACCTTGCAATATTTATTCCCATCATTATGGTTTTTACCCCTCACCAAAGCTGTACAACGGGAAGGTTGCTGCAAGTAGTTGTATTTAATCGGTTTTAAAAGTTGTTACTACTACTGATCCATTATCCCGTGGTCCGTCAAACTCATAACAGAATATATTTTGCCTAGTAGATATCCCCATTTTGGCATCAACAATTGGAATGCATTCTGAGGGTTCAATGATATTTTGTATCTCAATTGCAGCTCCAATGCATTTATATGAAATATCGTTTTTGTGCATTTTTGTATTTTGCGTTCTTAGCCAGTATCAACTTAATAAATATAAGCCATCACCTCAAAATAATATTTAGTCTGACAGTCCAAATTTACTATCTTTATTGCAATAGTTAATAATAGTGGGTATTATGAATCAGAGAAATTTAGAGTGGAAGTCGACCAGTGGTATAAATATATTTGCTAGTGTTTGGATGCCGAATAATAGTCCCAAGGCTGTTGTTTGTTTAGTTCATGGATTTGGAGAGCACTGTATGCGATACACACCTTATATTGAGTATTTCATTAAAAAGGATATTGCTTTTGTAGCATACGATCAAGTGGGACATGGCGAATCTGGTGGTAAAAGGGGAGTTATTACCTCCTACAACGATTTATTAAACGATGTGCTCTTATGTATAGATAAAGCAAAAGAACTTTTTCCAAATGTGCCTCAATATCTATATGGTCATAGTATGGGTGGGAATATTGCTTTAAATTTTTTAATAAAAAACCAACCTAAATTACAAGGGGCTATAATTACTTCGCCATGGTTAACCCTAACCAATAACCCCAGCTTTATTTTAAGGGCTATGGTAACATTTTTAAAAACAATATTTCCAAACGTAACCATAAAAAGTGGCTTAGAGATAGAATACATAAGCACAGTTAATGAGGAGGTTGAAAAATACAAGAGCGACCCTAAAAATCATGGAAAAATATCATTCAGGTTATTAAATAGCATTGTAAAAAGTGGAATATGGGCTATGCTAAATACATCTAAATTAAAAGTGCCAATATTGTTAATGCATGGCGCAAAAGATATGATTACATCGCCACTTTCTTCACTAATTGCATCAAAGGGGAACAAGGAGCAAATTAAGTTTATTGAATGGGCAAATGCATACCATGAGTTGCATAACGAGGTAAATAGAGAAGAAGTTGCTAATACTGTTTTAAATTGGATAAAATTGGAAAAGTAAGATTATGGAATCGTTTAGAACAACTTTTGAACCTTTAGAAGGCAAGGTTAAAATTAAGGAAAATAATGACCTAGTATTTATGGGTTCTTGTTTTACCGAGAACATTGGTAAAAAGCTAGTTGATTATAAATTCTCAACTCTCATTAATCCTTTTGGTATTTTGTATAATCCTGAATCGATAATTCAATGTTTGCATATGCTTTTATCAAACTACGTGTTTTCAGAGCAAGATTTAATAGAACAGAATGGGGTTTGGAACAGTTTTTACCATCACAGTAAATTTTCAGGAACTAGCAAAAGTGAGGTTCTGGAAACGATAAACCAGCAAAGTAAAATAGGAAGAAATGCCTTAAAAAGAAGTAATTATCTGTTTATTACTTTCGGTACGGCATGGGTGTATCAGCTAATAGATTCAGGAAATATTGTTTCTAATTGTCATAAGTTGCCAGAAAAAAATTTTAAGAGGTTTCGCCTTTCAGTAAATGAAATTGTTGAAAAATACAAAGTTCTAATAAATGAACTTAAAGAACATAATAAAGATATTCAGATTATTTTTACTGTAAGTCCGGTTCGGCATATGAAAGATGGAGCTATTGAGAATCAACTTAGTAAATCGACCCTTATTTTGGCAGCAAACCAATTAGCAGAACAATTTACACAGGTTAGTTATTTTCCGGCTTACGAAATTATGATGGACGATTTACGCGATTATCGTTTTTATAATAATGATATGGTTCATCCTTCAAACTTGGCGGTAAATTATATTTGGGAAGCATTTAAGAAAAGTTGGGTGGCAAAGTCAGCTTTTGAATTTATGAAAGATGTAGAAAAGATAAAAAGCGCCATTCAACATCGTCCTTTTCAACCCGAAGCAGCTTCGCATCAAATTTTTATTAAAAAGCAGATAGAGCTAATTCGTAAGCTTTCAAAGAAATATCCTAAGGCTAATTTTAATAAGGAGCTGGCTTATTTTGAGAGCATTCTAATTTAGTTGGCTTGAGTTTATCAGGATGAAAATGTTTACATCCCGAACTCTTTATGCAGTGTTTCTAAAGCAAACTCCTTGTCTTTTTTAAGCTGAGCACGTAATGCATCAACAGAATCAAATTTATATTCGTTGCGTAGTTTTCTTATAATTGATATTTTAATGCGTTTGCCATATAATTGTTCATTAAAATTAAAAAGGTGAGCCTCAATAACAGGAGTTGTTGTATAGTCTTCAAGAGTTGGACGAATTCCAATATTCATCATTCCCAAATATTTTTTTTCGTTATACTCAACAGTAATAGCGTAAACTCCATTGGCAGGTATGAATTTATTTTCGGGTGGTAAAATATTTGCCGTAGGAAAACCCAATTTATTCCCCAAATGCTGTCCATGAACCACTTCGCCTGAAATTACATATGGGTAGCCTAATAGTTTTGATGCATTTAGAAGCTTGCCATTGTTAAGTAAACTGCGAATATTTGTTGAACTTAAGTCGTTTTCGTCAAGCGTTAATTGTTCTTGCTGTTCAATATTAAAGCCATATTTATTCGATAGCTTTATTAGTTCGGTATAATTGCCTTTTCGCTTATGTCCAATCTTATTATCGTACCCTACTAAAATGGTGTTTAGCTTTAATTGTTTTATTAAAACTGTTTCCACAAATTCTTGATACGATAGTTTTGAAAAATCTTTAGTAAAAGGGAAAATAATCAAATGGTCTATTCCTGCATTCTCAAATAGTTCTGTTTTTTCCTCGATAGTAGTAAGTAGAACAAAGTTTTTTTCTGGTGCTAAAACTCTTGCAGGGTGAGGCGAGAAAGTAAAAACTACGGTTTCTCCATTTGCTTTTTCTGCAATTTTTTTAAGCTGATTAATAACCTGCATATGACCTAGGTGAACACCATCAAATGATCCAATAGTTATTGCTGGGTTTTTAGCTTTAAATTTCGATATATCAGTCCAAATCTTCAAAATAATATTGTTTCGTGCAAAAATAGAAAAATGTATTGGTTAACTTCATAAAATAGCCTCAATCTTATCATTTCGCTTCAAACATACAGGGTAATCGCATTTAAATTTCCATTAATGAATCACTTTTTCTCCATTAATTAACACTAGTTAAAGTTGATTTTCAATGGTTTTTTAATGATGGTTACTACAAGTAGTGGACTGTTTATATTTTGCAATTTTGAATGCACTTACCTTATTCAAACATAGTAGCAGCTTTGGAGCTGTAAAAACTTAATGTATATTTGTAGCTATATCTATACATAATGATAATTAGTAAACGTTTTTTTACATGCGAAATATAAAAGTTTTTATTTTACTATTTGCTGTGCTAACACTTTGGAGTTGCCAACCCGATGAGATAGGTTTTAGTATAAAAGCAACTATAAAAGGAGGTGAAGGAAAATTTATTAAGATAATAGATATGACCAAACCCGGTTTAAAGACAGACTCTATTGAGCTTGATTTAGCTGGTCGTTTCGAATTAAGTAAAGTAATTTATGAGCCAAACGATTATGTTTTTTATTTTAATCAAGAACAATCTATACGAATTACACCATTGCCCGAACAGCAAATTATAGTGAAAGGAAATGCTCGTAATTTGGTGAAAACATACACAGTATCTGGCTCGCCTGATTCTGAAATTATTAGTAAACACTTAAAAAAGCAATTAGAACTTAAAGCTAATCTTGATTCGGTTCGTTCGTTTTATATGAGAAATCAATTGCATCCGCAAATTGATTCTATTATTAAGGTGGCTAAATTTCGTAGCGATTCTATTTTTAAAGCAGGTAAGAATTATCTAATTTCTGAAATTGAATCTAATCCTGGAAGCATGTCTAGCTATGTAGCCTTAGCGCAGAAACTTAGTTACGAAATGAATTATTTTGTTTTGTCTAAAGATATTAAGTATTTTGAAATGGTAGATACTGCTCTTACAAATACCTATGATACTGCTGTTGTTGCCAGAATGATGCACGCCTATGTGCAAAGAGGACAGCAACAGTTGAAACAGCAAAATCAAAAAAGTGCAGTTTTAGAAACAGGACAAATTGCTCCTGAAATTACTTTGCCAAACCCTTATAAAGATACGCTTTCGTTATCTGAACTAAGAGGAAAATATGTACTTGTCGATTTTTGGGGTAGTTGGTGCAGGCCATGTCGTATTGAACATCCAAATTTAAGAAGGGCTTATCGTATATATAAAAAGAAAGGCTTTGAAATTTTTCAAGTAGCGCTTGAGCAGAATAAAGAGGATTGGAAAAATACACTTCGCGAAGATAAATTATATTGGAAATATCAAGTTAGTGAGCTGAATTATATGCAAAGCAAAGTAGCTCGTCTATATAAAGTACAATCTATTCCTTCTAATTATTTAATTGATCCTGAAGGGAAAATAGTAGGACATAACCTTTATGGCGAAAACTTATTGAATGAGCTCTCTCGAATCTTTATTGAAAAGGAAATACAAATTACTGAATAGGATTAAACGTGACAAACAAAAATATATATTTTGCATCTGATGTGCATTTAGGGCATCCATCAATTGAAGAAGGAAGAGAGCGAGAATTATTATTTGCAAAATGGCTTGGCGATATTAAAGATAAGGCTGCTGAGGTATATTTAGTAGGTGATATTTTCGATTTTTGGTATGAATATAAACGAGTTGTTCCAAGGGGTTTTACAAGAGTTTTAGGCAAAATAGCAGAAATAACGGATGCCGGAATTCCAGTGCACTTTTTTACTGGGAATCACGACGTTTGGGTGTTCGATTATTTAGCAGCTGAAACAGGAGTAATTGTGCATCGCGAGCCTTTTGAAACAGAATTACTTGGTAAAAAATTTTATATTGCGCATGGCGATGGCTTGGGGCCAGGAGATAAGTTGTACAAGCTGATGAAAAAGTTTTTTGTTAGTAGAAAAATGCAATGGATGTTTAGTCGTTTGCATCCAAACTTTGGGCTTTGGTGGGCCCATTCATGGTCTAACTCTAGCCGACATTCAAAAGGTATTGAACCACATGTATTTCATGGTGAGGATAAAGAATTGCTTTTTTTGCATGCAAAACAGGTTTTGAAAAATGAATATTATGACTATTTAGTGTTTGGGCATCGTCATTTATTGATGAATAAAGAAGTTGGAGACGGCTCGAAATTTATATTGTTGGGCGATTGGTTGTATAACTTTTCGTATGGCGTATTTGATGGAAATAAATTTGAATTAAAGAAAGTGAAATAATTAGCTTTCTGTTTGCTCGTTTGCTTAACAAGAAAAAAAAGCTAAATTTGCTATATGTACTCTAAATGAGGGGAGTTGTGTAATATGATAGATTGTTAGACCTGTCTGTGACTGACAGATTCTAGATTATATAATTGATATACAATGGTAAAGTGCCGAATAATATATATTTGAGAAAATTCTATTTACGTACGTAAATATTAGATAATTAATGAATTATAAAATCCGAACGGGCTGGTGTAATAAATACTCATGTTATAATATGAATTATGATTCATAAAAAAGGACAGAGAATTATTTTTTATAAAGAAATAAAAAAAGTAAGCATTTATATTCCAGCTTTTTTTATTCTAGGACTGCTTATAGTTCAATGTAATTCCAATACTCCTGTAAAGACATCTATTGACATAGAGGATACCTTGAGTTATGAAAGTGAAGTAAAACCAAGAAAAAGTGATAATTATCGAATTCCAAGCCCAATTGATCTTTTTTTACTGTTAGAAAGTACAGAAGCCCATTTTATAGAGGAGTCACTGAATTCGCCTGTAAAAAAAGTGCAATATAGTACTACTCAAAGCAGAGCTATTAATTTTGGAATTTATACTGCTGATTTAGCCTATTGCTCGGTATTCGGCAATTTTCAGGGCTCATTAATTTATTTTAATACAGCAAAAGATCTTGCTGTCGATTTAGGAATGTATGAAGGATATGGCGAGGAAATGGCCTATCGTATAAATAATAATTTAAATAGTATAGATTCATTAATTGATATATCAACCGATTCTTATTTTCAAGCAACTACTTTTCTTGAGGATCAAGGCTTAACAGATATAATGTCGTTAATTATGGTAGGGTGTTGGATAGAAAGTATATATGTAACGGTGGAATCGATTGATACTTTTGATATTAATAATCCAATGATTGAGCGAGTAGCAGATCAACGGTTTTTATTAGATAACTTAATAGAGTTACTAATGCTTAGCGAAGGGTCAGCAATAATTCCTAGTGTATTAGGTAAATTAAATGAATTGCAAGAGGTTTTTGATGTACTTTATTATAATAATAAAGAAACACTTATCACTAAGTCTCAGTACGTTGGAATTGTAAATAAAATTAGAGAATTGCGTGAAGAATTTGTGGGTTAATATAATTGAATTATAAGTGATTAGGAAAAATTCTAAATATTATTTTTTAAGTGTACTAGTGGCAGTAATATTGCTTTCGCAATCGTTAATTGGGCAAAACTGTTCTAAAAAGAAACTGGCTACTAAAGAAATGCGCGAAGACTATGACTATCGAGGTCAATCTTTGTTTGTGGAATTGGGGAATAGTGATTCAACTAAGCTAAAAATTGTGCTGTATTCAAAACAGAACTATAAAATATTTGTTGTAGGAGAACAAAAGTTGGGCACAATTAATTATCAAATATTTGTTCCGCGCAAAAAGTTTAATAGAGTAGTTAAAGATGTACAACCTAAAAAAGTAGCAATTTATAAAAAAGACCCCGAAGGGTTCTATCTATATAATAATTCAGGAAACAGAATTGCAATTGGCGAAGAGCTAATACAAGATACCACATGGACCAGAGAAACTGCTGATATTGAAGAGTTAGTTTATGATAGTAGAAAAGCGGAGTTTCCGTATTGGTTAGCCACACCAAATAAAACACAATTAGTTACTATAAAAGTGTTAGTAGATCCTGCCGAAAAAGTTATTAGCGGATGCGTAGGTTTGTATGTTGGTAGAGAATACTCAAATATATATCAGTTTCGGAGATAATAGTTTTTTATCTTAATTTGTAACTATCACATTCAATTGTCGTCAAATTACCAAAATAGCATTAAACTTATATTCAATTTATAGTTCATTAACCAAATTTAAATTATTATGAAAGGTTTATTAAAGTACATACTGGCAACAGTCTTGGGTATTATGATTTACTCATTTATTGGTTTGTTAATATTTATGGGCATTATGGGTTCCATTGTAGCTTCTTCTAAAAACAAAGATGTTAAAATTGAACCAAATACCGTTTTGTATTTAAAGTTCGACAAGCAAATTGTTGATAGAGCATCAGACAACCCATTTGAGAATTTTAATTTCCAATCTATGGAGCCAGATCCGCAGATAGGTTTAAATAAAATTCTAGCGAATATTAAAAAAGCCAAAAAAGATGAAAATATTAAGGGCGTATATCTTAGCCTAACACATGTTCCGGCAGGCATGGCAACAATTGAGGAAATAAGAAATGCACTTCTCGATTTTAAAGAAAGTGGAAAATTTGTTTATACTTATGCTGAGCGAATTTCTCAAAAAGCATATTATCTAGCATCAGCATCCGATAAAATATATATGAATCCGGTCGGATATTATGAGTTAAAAGGACTTCGTGCAAATGTTATGTTTGTTAAAGGAGCTCTTGAAAAATTGGGTATTGAACCCGTGATTTTTAGATATGGTAAATTTAAAAGCGCTATTGAGCCTTTCTTTTTAGATAAAATGAGTGAGGCAAACAAAGAGCAAACAATGACTTTTGTGTCGAGTATTTGGAATCATATGGCTACAGGTATTGCAAAAGAAAGAGGACTAACTGTTGAGGAAGTGAATAAATTGGTTGATGGTTTTGTAGCACGAAGCCCTAAAACTGCTCTTGAAAGCAAATTTATTGATGGCTTAATGTATAAAGATGAAATTATTGATGAAATGGTTAAGCTTACTGGAGCAAAAGATGCCGATGATTTAGAAGTTGTTAAACTTGCAAAATACGATAACGTTAAGCTTGAAAAGGATAAGAAAAAGGATAAGAAAGCTAAAATAGCTGTGGTTTACGCTTCGGGTAGTATTGTAATGGGTAAAGGAGAGTCTGGTCAAATATCGTCTATAGCAATTTCCAAGGCTATTCGAAAAGCACGTAAAGACAGTACTATTGAAGCAATTGTTTTTAGAGTTAATTCTGGGGGTGGAGATGCTTTAGCTTCTGATATTATTTGGAGAGAAGCCGTACTAGCTCAAAGAGAAAAACCGTTTATAGTATCAATGGGCGATTACGCAGCGTCAGGTGGTTACTATATTGCTTGCCCTGCTGATGTAATTGTGGCTAGTCCGACTACATTAACCGGTTCAATTGGGGTTTTTGGATTAATGTTTAATACTCAAAAACTAATGAATCAGAAGTTAGGAATTACTTTCGATGGTGTGCAAACAAATACATATGCAGACTTGGGTAACTCAAATAGAAAAATGACTGAGGCTGAAAAAGAGATTATTCAATCGGGGGTTAATGATATTTATGAGACATTTATTACTCATGTTGGTGAAGGACGCGATATGAGTACTGAGGCTGTTGATAGTGTAGGGCAAGGTAGAGTTTGGAGTGGAGAGAATGCTATGGAAATAGGTTTAGTAGATGTTTTTGGTGGACTTAATACTGCCGTTGAAATAGCTGCTGAAAAAGCTGGGCTTGAGGAATATAAAATAGTTGATTATCCAAAAAGCAAAGACCCATTTGAAGAATTCATTAAAAGTTTAACGGACAATGTGCAAACAAGAATGATGAAAAATGAATTAGGTGAAAGCTATGTGATTTATAAAAAAATAAACAAGATGCTACAAATAGAAGGGGTTCAAGCTAGAATGCCTTATGAAATAGAGCTATATTAACGAAGTAAAAAGTATCAAGAAAAAAGCACAAAGTAATGAGGATATTCCTTTATTTACTTTGTGCTTTTGTTTTTAACATACAACTATAAACTGAGGATTGAAAGAGATTGAGGGGATTGAAGAAAAAAGATTGAAAGAGATTGAAGGAAAAAGATTGAAGGAAAAAGATTGAAAAAGATTGAAAGAGATTGAAGGAAAAAGATTGAAAGAGATTGATTGAAAGAATTGAGAGAGATTTAATCAGATTATTTTTCAATGAAAAAATAGTATTCTAATACATTTCTTTTTTGGCTTGTGCTGATAGAGAATTCGCTTTTAAAAATTATTAACCATGCTAAAAAGTTTTTCGTATATTTTCAAGTGGTTTGTAAAGTTAAAAAAATGAAAAATTTTGTCATCTTTAATTGAAAGGATAAAGCTTTTAATAGATATTCTTTAAAAGCTATTTCCTTGCTTGTTGATAAAATATTTACAGTTTAGCAAATTTTATAAGGGCTTTTTTTCGGCTCCTTTTTTTATATCTTTACAAAAATAGGTACTCAAAAAATAATAATGAATTGGTTTTTACTCCCGTTTGCTCTGCTATTCTGGCTAATTGTTAATATTAGAAATAAACTTTTTGATTTTGGCATTTTAAATGTCGAGACATTTGATGTGCCAATAATTTCAATAGGGAATATTACTGTTGGTGGCACAGGAAAAACACCTCATACCGAATATTTAGTTAAATTATTAAAAGAAAAATATAGAATAGCAACATTAAGCAGAGGGTATAAGAGGAAAACTAAGGGGTTTTTAAAAGCAAAAGTTAATTCAAAAGTTAATGAAGTTGGTGATGAACCTTTGCAAATGAAAAATAAATTCTCAGATATAACTGTTGCTGTTGATGAGAAGAGAGTAAATGGAGTAAATGAGTTATTGAAGCAAAAAAAGAAGCCTCAAATAATTTTGCTCGATGATGCCTTTCAACATCGACATATAAAACCAGGTTTAAATATTCTTTTAATGGACTATAATAGACCTATTACTAAGGATCATTTATTACCCGTGGGAAAGCTTCGTGAACCTGCTCGTAATATGTCAAGGGCTCATGTTATAATTGTAACTAAGTGTCCATCAAATTTAAAACCTATCGATTTTCGTTTAATGCAAAAAGATCTCAATATTTATCCTTATCAGAATCTATTTTTTACAACTTTTAAATACAATAGTTTAAAGCCAGTGTTTAATCAAAAAGCTGTTAAAAAGATAAGTAATTTGAATGATTATACTGCATTAGTAGTTACTGGTATTGCCAATCCTCAGCCAATATATAAACAGCTTGAACATGAAAATGTTAGACTTGAGAAACTAGCTTTCTCTGATCATCATGTGTTTTCTGATGCCGATGTTCGTAAAATTACCGCTGCATTTATGAATATTAAAACGCAAAAAAAAATAATTATCTGTACCGAAAAAGATGCCATGCGATTAAAAGATATTTCAGGACAAAACGATTTTACAAAATTGCCAATATATTACTTACCCATCGAAGTAGAATTTTTAAATCAGAGTAATGATTGCTTTAATGAAATTTTAATGAAGTTTATTGGAAAGTATACCACTAATTCCCAAGCGTAGAAGCTTTTCTTTTTACAATAAAACCAGCACTTGAAAAAATGCGTTCCGTAATTTTCGGATTCCCTGTATAATAAACATTACTTTCACCTGTAACCTTTAGTTTTAAAGTTTTAGCACAGTTTACCATTACTTCGCTATATCCTGAGGAGGTGACACTGCAATTTTCACTTTGCAAGCCAAAGCTATTTAACTCTGTTTCGTCGTTAATTGTTACAGATAAATGTTCTGCATATCCTTTTAGTTTAGTAAAGCTATTGTCATTAAGAGTTAAGTTAAGAATAGTAGTATAAATCTCACAATCAATTCTTGATGCACCACTAGAAAAAATATTAAGTTTTTCGAAGTGTATAACTTGTGCTGTTTTTAATTCAATATTGTTTAATAGTGTTATGCTATGCAATTCTTTAAAAGAAATATAGATCTTCAATTTTTCATATTTCCGCACATCGGCTAACATGGTAACGTATAAAATATCATTATCTAATCTGGCTTGAAAAAGCTCTAATAAATTATCGTCTGCATTAATTCTAATGCCTTCTTGTTCCACTTGTACTAGTGTAGCTTCAAATTTTCCTTGAAGAATTAAATGTTTGAATCCAGTAAATTCACGAATATCAGTTTTTAAATTACCACTTCCCTTAACTCCTTGTGCCGATATTTGCACAGTTAAGATTATTGAAAGTCCAATTAAACAAAGAGCTCTTATCTTTTTCATGTTATTGCGAATAATTATATAACCAAATTTAAGCTATTATGTTATGTCACCCAAAAAAAAAGCTCTTCTAATTTTTATAACTAATTCTTATTCATTGCAAACAATGAAAAGATTGCTTGTTCCTATCTGTATAGGTTTAACGTTATATTTACTAATAGTAGGGGCTTTAATGCCTTTTTTAAAAAATAAATTACCAACAAATATTCTTGCTTCGTCCCAATAATTTTGCTCAATAAACGAGCTAAGTACTTTTTGTCCACCTTCTATAATAATAGATGAAACCCCCTTTTTATAAAGCAGATGCAATAAATTAGTGATTAGTATATCATTAAAATCTAAACGAATATATTCCAGCGTATTATTTGATTCTGATTTTTTTTCATTTATAACTAATGTTGGCTGTTTTGTATTAAATAAATGTAGGTTTTCTGGTAGTCGTAATTGCCTATCTAATACAATCCTTAATGGTGAGTTCCCGCTCCAAGTTCTAACATCTAGCTTTGGGTTATCAGTTAATGCTGTATTTGTTCCTACTAATATTGCCTTTGTTTCCGATCGCCATTTGTGAACCAAAGCACGGCATGTTTCATTTGTAATCCAATTAGGTTGTTGAGGCTCATTTTCCTTTCTTTCTTTATCGATAAAGCCATCAGCGGTTTCAGCCCACTTTAGAATTATGTAGGGTCTTTTTTTAGTGTGGTAAGTAATAAATTCTTTATTAAGTTCAAGACATTGTTTTTCTAAAATACCAATAGTTACTTTGCTTCCTGCATTCTTTAATATTTTAATGCCTGCTCCATTAACTTCTGAAAACGGATCTTGCATGCCAATTACAACATTTGGTATTTCATGTTTTACAATTAAATCGGCACATGGAGGTGTTTTGCCTTGGTGTGCGCAGGGTTCAAGGCTTACATATATTGTAGCTGTTTTTAAAAGGCTTTTATCTTTAACCTGATTTATTGCATTTACCTCGGCATGTGCACCGCCAAAACATTCATGATATCCTTCTCCAATAATAACATTATTATGCACAATAACTGCCCCAACCATAGGGTTTGGAGCAACTTTACCTGCACCTAGTTTTGCTAACTCAATACAGCGTTTCATGAAAAAGTTATGCGAGGTAAATGTAGTAGTCATGGTATATTTTTATAATTTTGAGCTCTATGAAACGACAATGTAAAAAATAATCATTTATTACACACGCAACAATGATTATTTTTTATTTTGTAGTTCCAGCCCGCAATTGAAAATAAGTTAGAAAGGATGAATATTCAAATTAATACGATAACCAAGCAGGCTAAAAGCATCTTGAACAATTATTCTAATCAAGAAGCAGAACAGTTAATGCTCATTATATATAAAGAGATTTTAGCTATTGAGCGTATAACTGTTTTGGCGCATCCCGATACAAAAGTACCTAATTCTGATTATAAAAGAATAATAGAAATAGTAGAAAGACTTAAGAAAAATGAACCTATTCAGTATATTCTTGGAGAAACCGAATTTTATGATCTGAAATTTAAGCTTACGCCTTCGGTTTTAATACCTCGACCAGAAACCGAGGAGCTTGTACAATGGATAAGTGCTGATATTTCAAAAATTGGCTCTGCTATTCTAGATATTGGCACGGGTAGTGGGTGCATAGCAATTGCATTGGCAAAAAATATTGCAAATAGCAGCTTATATGCTGTTGATGTATCGGAAGAAGCCATTGAAGTAGCAAAAAAGAATGCAGTTATTAATGAGGTTGATATAGTGTTTTTATGTCACGATATTTTACAGTCAGATTATTCAAATTTGCCAAAGGATTTAAGTGTTATTGTTAGCAACCCTCCTTATGTTACAAATAAGCAAAAGGGTGAAATGCAAAAAAACGTACTCGACTATGAGCCTGCATTGGCTCTTTTTGTACCCGATAATGACCCTCTGCTGTTTTATAGGAAAATTGCCGAAATTGGCATTAAGCTTTTGGCGAATAATGGAGCTTTGTATTTTGAAATAAATGAAATTTATGGCAATGAATTAAAGATATTATTAGAAGAAATTGGCTATAGTAAAGTGATGTTAAAAGCCGATATTAATGGTAAGAATAGAATGATTAAAGCACTGCGTTAATTATGGATTATAATAAAGCTTTGCAAAAGTGTATGAATATATGTAGCCGAAACGAATATTGTAGATTCGACTTGCATCAGAAATTTAAAAAATGGGAAGTAAGTAGCTTTGATGCCAATAAAATTATTGAATATTTAGAGGATAACAAATATTTAGATGAAGAGCGTTATGCTACTGCCTTTGTAAACGATAAGTTTAAATTTAACCATTGGGGAAAAATAAAAATAGCTTACTATTTAAAGCATAAAAATATTAGTAGTGTAATTGTTAAAAATGCATTAGATAAAATAAGTTTTGCTGAATACGAAAAAATTTGCAAGAACGAAATTGAAAAAAAAAGACCAAAAGTGAATGCTGAAAGCAATTATGAACGAAATGGCAAAACGGCACAATATGTTATTTCAAAAGGTTTTGAATCGGATTTAGTTTTTAAGTTGTTGAATTCTAATTTTAACAATTAATAACAATATTTTCCTCCTCCTCGCAGCGACTTTTGGGTTAGGCTTATATGGCACCCTTTATTTATTCGCAAGTTACTACGTGACTAAGCCAATTTTTAAACATCCGATGTCTTTATCAATAGTTCGTTAAGTTTTTATATCTAGTTGACAATAAGAGTATTGCATGAAATCATAAATTCTTGCTAACATGCATATTATCAGCATGTTATTTTTTGTCTCACTACTTGCCCGAATTATTCAGCCTGTCTGTCGCCAAGGTTTACAGGCAGGTCTCAAAAACTAACGTACTATTATTTATAGTATTATATACAGACATCGGCTGTTTTTTTTGCCGTATCCAACTAACAAGAATTTTCCAGAACTCTTCGGCAGACTGTCATCAATTTGCAAGCCTTATTTTATTAGTTATTATCTATGCACTCATATTTGATTTAATTATCAAAATTGTAATGCTTTTTATATTCATTTACTATTTTTGTGACTGTATATTAAACGAATAGTTCATTATATTTTTGTAAGTGTCTGATATTAAGATTTATCCATTAAGAGCTAAAATTTATATATGCTTGAATGTTAGGTTGTTACGCTTTATCGCACTACTCAAGCCTGCACGCCGCTATGGCAGGTTCTATAATATAACTTACTATTGTTAAACTTATTAATATGTTAAATTAATAAAAAATAATTTCTACATAAATGATTAGTACCGAACAAATAAAGGATATTGAAAAGCGCCTGGTAGCGTTGAGGAGGCATCTTTGACATCGATAAAAAGAAATTAGAACTAGACGAGGAAGAACAAAAAACCCTTGCCCCTGATTTTTGGGATGACTCTAAAAAGGCTGAGGAGCAATTAGCGCTAGTAAATAAAATAAAAGTTTGGGTAAAGAGCTATGAAAAGGCTATTGACTTGGTTGATGAATTAAATATACTTATTGAATTTCATGCCGAAGGAGAATCTACTGATCAAGAAGTAGAAGAACAGTTTCTGAAATCACTAAACGAAATTGAAGATTTAGAATCGAAAAACATGCTGCGCAAAGAAGAAGATGTGTTAGGCGCAATTCTGAAATTGAATTCAGGTGCAGGGGGAACCGAAAGCCTTGATTGGACCGAAATGCTTATGCGTATGTATATTCGTTGGGGCGAAAAAAATGGGTATAAGGTTAAAGAACTTGCATATCAGCCAGGCGATGAGGCTGGTGTAAAAACCGTTACTCTTGAATTTACAGGCGACTATGCTTATGGCTATTTAAAAGGCGAAAACGGTGTGCATCGTTTGGTACGTATATCACCATTTAACGCACAAGGAAAAAGGCAAACTACTTTTGCTTCAGCATTTATTTCACCGGCAGTCGATGATAAAATTGTTATAAATATTAATCCTTCCGATGTTTCATGGGATACTTTCCGCTGTAGTGGTGCTGGTGGGCAAAATGTAAATAAAGTAGAAACCGGAGTGCGCTTGCGCCATGCACCAAGTGGTATAGTAATTGAGAATACCGAATCGCGTTCGCAACATAAAAATAAAGAGAATGCACTTCGCTTGCTAAAATCACAATTATATGAGCTTGAGTTGCGCAAAAAACAAGAGGAACAAGCTGTTGTTGAGGGTAATAAAAAGAAGATTGAATGGGGTTCGCAAATAAGAAGTTATACCTTGCACCCCTACAAATTGGCTAAAGATGTTAGAACTAATTATGAAACCTCTAACGTTCAAGCAGTACTCGATGGCGACCTAAATAATTTTATTAAAGCATATTTAATGCAGTTTGGTAAAGAATAATCTTTGATTACAGATTGATTATTTTTATATTTCGCAATTATTACGAACAGGAATTAATTTATAATGACTTCAAATAACAAAATTAGTATTAGGTTTACTTTTTTATTGATACTATCTATATTGTTTTTGGCGAGTTTACTGAACACCACTAAGGCGCAATGCGGTATAGCTTTAAAAGAGGTTGTTTTGCTCGAGATAGGTGACGCTACTTATCTAAAAGACTTTAGGGTTAGACTGGAAGAAGGAAGTGCAAAAAAACCACCCGCAAAAGAATTTTCTATTTTGCTAAATAAAGGATCACATTATCGTATGAATATTATGGCCGACTCCTCTATGGAAGATCAGGTTATACTAAAACTGTATGATTTTACCAAGCTTTATGGTAGTAATTATGATGCCGATGATGGCACATCCTATGAGAAATTTGATTTCTTTTGTGCAAAAACACAGGTTTATTATTTATCTATTTCATTTGCCGAAGCAAAACAAGGCTGTGCCGCTGCAATAGTTTCTTTTGTAGCTAATTACGATGCAAACTAATTATTTTATGGTAAAAATATATCACAATCCACGTTGTTCTAAAAGCAGAGCAGGTCTTTCTTATCTTACTGAGAATAATATCGAATTTGAATTAATAGACTATTTGAAAGTTGGTATTTCGCCCAGTACAATAAAGGAGTTTACAAAGACGATGAAGGTTTCAGCTATTGATTTAGTTCGAAAGCAAGAAGACTACTATAAAAATGAACTTAAAGGAAAGGATTTTACCGACGATCAATTAATTTTAATTATTTCTGAAAATCCTAAACTATTACAACGACCTATCATGGTTGTAAAAGAAAAAGCTGTATTTGCGCAGCCTCCCGATAAAATCAGGGAAATATTGTAAAGGGCTAGTCTATAATTTTATTAGTTTTTATATTGTAGTGATAGACAATTGCAATTTTTTACTTAAAAACATAGAACCCCTCATATGTGTTTTGTTTACTACCTGGCAGGTTCAGATTCTTGTGTTTAATAATCTATTAATATGTGCGGAATAGCTGGTTTTTTCTCCATAAAAGGTGTTTTTAATGCCAATGAAATTCAGGCTATGACAAATACATTAGCTCATCGCGGGCCTGATGCTGAAGGTCATTTTTCGGATGGGGTAATTGCAATGGGACATAAGCGTTTAAGTATTATTGACTTATCGACAGATGCTAACCAGCCTATGCATTCACATTGTGGAAACTACACAATGGTTTTTAATGGTGAAATTTACAACTATGCAGAAATTGCACAAGAGATTGGCATAAAGGCTAAAACCAACTCCGATACTGAAATTATTTTAGAGGCCTTTGTTAAATGGGGGTCAAGCTTTGTAAATAAGATGAATGGCATGTTTGCCATTGCAATTTATTGCCATGTTTCCAAAGAACTTTTTTTATTTCGCGACCGAATAGGTATAAAACCATTGTATTATTATTTTAACGAGAATCAACTTGCTTTTGCTTCAGAAATTAAAGCATTACTAGCATTAGAATATATTAATAAGCACAAACAAATTAATAGCTCAGCAGTCCGGTCGTTTTTGCAATTAGGGTACATTCCTGAGCCGGAAAGTATTTACGCAAATATTAAAAAATTATCTAAAGGGCATTATGCTTGCTTTAATGGCAAAGAGTTAAAAATATCTGCCTATTGGAAACTAACTGCAAAAATACAGAATGGTGTTATTTGCGATGAGCAAGAAGCAAAAGAACAATTAACTGAGTTGATTAAAGATTCAGTAAAATATAGATTAATAGCTGATGTGCCTTATGGCACTTTCTTGAGTGGGGGTGTAGATAGTTCTTTGGTATCGGCAGTAGCTCAAAAAACAACAAATCACCAACTTAAAACTTTTTCAATTGGTTTTGATGATGCAAAGTTTAATGAAACGCATTTTGCAAGACAAGTAGCTAAGCATATTGAATCAGATCATTATGAATTTATTTTAACTGAGCAAGAGGCATTAAATCATGTGCCAGATATCTTTAAATATTATGATGAACCCTATGCCGATTCATCGGCTATTCCCACAATGCTTGTTTCAAAAATGGCAAGGCAGCATGTAACCATGACCCTTTCGGGCGATGGTGGCGATGAACTTTTTCATGGCTATGGATCTTACTTATGGGCAAATAGATTAAATAATCCCTTAACACATTTGAGTCGCAAAGCAGTTAAAGGTATTTTTAATAAAGGATCGTCACGTTTTAAAAGAATAGGGTATTTATTCGATTATGAGAAAAAGGAATCTTTAAAAGCTCATATATTTTCGCAAGAACAGTATTTCTTTTCGCAAAAAGAGTTAAGTAAACTTGTTAATAAGGAATACGAAAATCAGATTTTGCTGAACGATGATTATAATGATTTATTAAGACCCTTAAACGCTGCCGAGCAGCAAGCATTATTTGACTTGCATTATTACTTACCCGACGATTTATTAACAAAAGTAGATAAGGCAAGCATGCGCTACTCTTTGGAAACACGTGTACCATTGCTCGATCATAGAATAGTTGAATTTGCACTTAATTTAGATAGCGATTTAAAAATTAAAAATGGAAATGCTAAGTATTTATTGAAGCAAGTGTTATACGATTATGTACCTCAATCTATATTCGATAGGCCTAAATGGGGCTTCGGCATCCCTCTTGTGAAATGGCTAAAAGCCGATCTTAACTTTTTAATGGACGATTATTTGTCGGAAGAGTTAATTAAAAAAGCGGGTTTTGTAAACTTTAGTATAGTTGAGAATTTAATAAAGCGATTTAACACTAATAACGAAGACTATTTGTACAATAGAATTTGGGTGTTAATTTGTTTGCATCGTTGGTATGGTGATGTGTATCGGAATTAACAACAAAATTAGTTACATTTGTATCTAGCATAAGCTTATTCAAAACAGTTTAGCTTTATTGATTAATTAAAATTTTAGTATCGTGAAAAAAAATTTAATAATATTTATTGTTCTAGTAATTGCAATATCAGTTCCGCAAATTTTATCTGCAAAAGATAAAAAAGACAAAGAAGAAGGATATAAATTTACTGTTGTTAAAGAGATTGAAACTACCCCCGTAAAGGATCAAGCCAGTAGTGGAACTTGTTGGAGCTTTGCTGCCACATCGTTTATTGAAACAGAAATGCTACGCTTAGGAAAAGGAGTTGTTGATATCTCAGAAATGTATTTTGTGAGAATAGCCTATCCTCAAAAAGCAGTAAAGTATTTACGCTACCATGGATTAGCTAATTTTAGCGAAGGAGGGCAAGGACACGATGTGACGAATATAATTAGTGAGTATGGTTTTGTTCCTGAAAGTGTGTATGCGGGTTTAAAATATGATTTGGATTACCATAGGCATGGTGAAATTGTTAGTGTATTAAAGGGGATATTGGATAATTCTCTGAAAAATAAAATGGGATATACAGGAAAGAGCTTAGAGATTTTAGATGCTGCTTTGGATGTTTATTTAGGTGAAATACCTGAAAAATTTGAATACAATAGTAAAGAATATACACCAGTATCATTTGCTAATGAAATGGGAATAGTTTCACAGAACTATGTTGAATTAACCTCATATACATCATATCCATTTTATGAAAAAAATGATTTAGAGATTCCGGATAATTGGTCGCACGATGCTTATTATAATGTACCATTAGAAGAGCTAATGCTTGTGTTAGATAATGCTTTTGATAATGGGTATTCGGTGAATTGGGATGGTGACATGAGCAACAAAGGTTTTTCATACAAAAATGGTGTTGCCATTGTGCCTGAAAATGACCCTAAGAATATGGATGGGAGTGAACAATTGAAGTGGGCAGAATTATCTGAAAAAGACCAAAAAGAATCCTTATATAAATTTGACAAACCGGTAAAAGAAAAAGAAGTAACCCAAGAATTGAGACAAAAGGCTTTTGATAAGCTTCAAACTACCGACGATCATTTAATGCACTTAGTTGGTGTAGCAAATGACCAGACAGGTGCTAAATTTTATCGTACAAAAAACTCATGGGCTGATGATAGTAACGAAATGGGTGGTTATTTATATATGAGTGAATCATATATTAAGCTTAATACAATTGCTATTCAGGTGCACGTTGATGCTATTCCAGCAGAAATTAGAGCTAAGTTAGGCTTGTAATACTTGTATGTAATTTCAGAATAAACGATTTGGGACAGATTTCACATGAGACCATTTCATTCTTGAAGTGCCTGCTTGGCGTCAGGCAGGTGCGTAACCAATGGCTTGGGGCAACGCTCTAGGTCAAGTCAAGCTTCTGTTTTAGGGTGAAAAAAGAACTAGATTAGGGTTTTTACTCCATTGGTGGGGGTGTTCCTAGGACGGAGGAGGAATTTAGACTTTTTAGCATGCCCCATAAGCTTGATACTTGATATGACACTAGTTATTTGGTTTGTAATTACCTTTCGGTAATTTTTGTTCGTATTTTATTTATAGATATAAGGTGCTTACTCAATCCAGTTGATATTGTCTATTAGCAATT
>JAUXEM010000306.1 GCA_030620515.1 Salinivirgaceae bacterium | reverse complement strand
TGCCATTGAATAATGAGCAAATACCGACTACAAAACTCGGTACTGACCCCACATCGAGTGCGGGGCAGGCTAGAAATCGTATACAGAGGCATAGTTACTTGGGTAAGCAAGCACATCATTGTAACGCCCAAAAGAATACCAAAAGGGTAATTATGTAGATACGGCAGCGATTGGGTGAACTAAGCGAAGCTTAATCATGAACACCTAATTCAAATATTATATATGTGAATAAAGAAGATGTCATTACCCCTTGTCAAGCATGGGGCAGGCTCTGGGGAGATCTCCAAAGCTACGCGTTGGCTACATGGAGAAGTCAGCAGAGGTCATAGTACCTACGGAAAACGAGTTGAGGAAATACCTTAGATGGTCTCACAAGTAGGGAAGGGCTGAACGTAATTTTCTTCAAAATTCGCATAGGAGCACAAGTTGTAGCCTATGCTTAAATTAAAAGATAGTATCAAAGGTGAAAAGAGCTTTGATGTGATGAATTACAAACCGCCGTACCTGCCTGACGGCAAGGCAGGGGCGCACTGGCGGTCAATTGACTGTCAGCCGTCTACTCGACTAGGCATTCGTTATTATATTTTTTAGAGTCTATTTTTTAATGTTTAACAATCTCCACATTACAGCCTTTTCATTGGTATATCCAATCATTGATGTAGGTGTAATGCCTTTTGTTCTTTCCATTATATGTTTTTCTATATTTGAAAAGTCTTTGTCGATAAATCTAAGCATATTATTCTTTGTTTCATTGGGCAATCCTGCTCCAACAATGATTAAATTTATATTATCATTTGTTAAACTATAATTTATCATTTCTTCAGAATTTGCATAAAATATTGTACGTTTAAACTTAACCAACTCGTCTTTTAGAATTTTTAATGTGTCTAAATTCTTTCCTATCAATAATATATTTGGTTCCATAATTTTTTATTTAGTTTTAAACCATTCAGGTCTTTTTAAATATGCAGTTAAAGCAGTTAAAAGAACAAATACAATTTGAGGTATATAAATATCGCCTGCTTGCATATGAGCCGATACTGTTCCGCCTAAAAATACAAGTGCTGCTATAAAACCGTATGTAAATGTCTTTGGAATTGCAAATAATATTCCTGAAATTAAAGCCACAAATCCTATTAAATAAATATTATCGTAATAATTGGGATTAAGTCCTTTAATAACTTCCATATAGGGTTCAAAACCGCTTAATTTTAATGTTCCACTAATTACAAGTACTGCTGATAATAAATAGTTTATACCATTCCCTATTCTGTTTTTTGTTTTTTCGTTCATTTTTATTGATTTTAATTGTTAATAATTTATTTTGTTATAATTTCTAATTGTGCAAATCCATACATTACTATTTTAGTTTTATACTTCAATTTGTATTTTGAAGTATAGTTTAATAAGTGTTTATTATTTTTCCATAGTTTGGCTCTTTTTTTAGTTGCTTTGTACCACACATAAATTGTGGTATTCTTAAAGGAAAATAAATGTTTTGATAGTTGTATAATGTTATTATTTCCTGTTGGTGTTAAAATAATTATTTTCCCATTTTTTTTAATTAATTGTAAGTACTCACTGAGCATTATATCTATTTCTGATTTCTCAAGATGAAAAAAGACACTGCAAATCGTTATGTAATCAAAACTGTTCTTATCAAAGGGTAAACTCTTTCCTTTTTGAGTTAAAACCAATTTGCTAGTTGTGTTTTGTAACTTTAATTTTGCTTCTTTAAGCATATCTTCACTTGTGTCTGTACCAATACAGTTCACATTTTTTTCATTAGAAAGTATTTCTAACATTTTGCCTGAGCCTGTACCAATATCCAATAGGGTAGAATTATTCTCTATTTGATTTATTACAGGATTTAAAAAAGTACGATACCAAGGTGCTTCTTGAAGGTTAGAAAAGAGTTTTGAGAATTTCATATATTTATTTACGTTATATTCTGTATATTTAGTTGTGGTAAAAAAATTAACTGTTCATTTCAATTAAAATTTCACCAATAGTCTTTTTTGACAATTCGTTTTTTAATTGATTTTCGGCATTAGTTAAAACAGTTTTAATAGACTTTTGAGCATTGTTAGGTCTTTTAGCATCTGCTAAAATATTATAAGTAGTTTGAAATAATGGTTTTCCTTTTTCCGTTGCTTCCAATATTTCCAATATTGTAATTTTACTTGGTTCTTTCATTAATCGTATTCCTCCATTTTTGCCTTCTTTTGTTTCAATTATATTGGCTGCATTCAAATTTTGTAATATTTTTACTAAGGTTGGTTTCGGAATACTTAAATATTTAGAAATATCAGCAGTCGATAAATACTCAAATTGCTTTTGCCTAATCTTATCTGAAATAAAAATAACAACTAAAATAGATTTAGTAAAGGATAAAGAGTAACTCATACTTGATATTCGTTATATTTAGTATGCAAATATATATAATGTTTTTTCATATGCAAATATTTTAATTAAAAAAATGATTTTTGATGTGAGTTTTAATGATGCCTACAACGGTTTTGCTAAGATTTGTAGCGGTTAAACTCGGCTCAATTTTTCCGCTGTTAAATTGTTTTTATAAATATAAAACACCTTCGGTTTAAGCCTTAAACAGCTATAAATTTTTAACTTTTGTTACCTATCAGTACAATCTTTTTAGCCAATTGAAATATTTAGATGTTTCCCAAGACCCATTTCAATTAATTTATGATAGGTAGATATTTGGATGTCACTTAGTCCTCTTTCAATACGAGAAATGTAACTTTTTTTTGTACCTGTTCTTTCTGCTAATTGTTCCTGAGTAAGATTTGCTTCATTTCTTGCTTCTTTTAACATAACGCCTAATCTAAAAGCAAGGGAGTCCGCGTCAAATTTATCACGTTCAGCAATTCCTTTTTTACCATATTTGTCAATAAGTAAATCTTCGAAGTTTGTGATGTTTTTCATTTCATTTGTTTTTATCAATTAAGTATTCTGTTTTTAATTTTTCAGCAAGTTTGATTTCTTTTCGTGGTGTTTTTTGAGTTTTCTTTGTAAAACAATTCGTTAACACAACTAAATTACCTTTGTCA
>JAUXEM010000212.1 GCA_030620515.1 Salinivirgaceae bacterium | reverse complement strand
TATGGTACTTTTACTATATGATGCAATAAAATATATTCCAGCAATAACTACTGCCGCAAGAATTCCATATTGAATAATTTTCTTCATTTGTATTTGAATATTTAAGAAGTGTATTTTCGTTTTCGTATGTAATTAAATAGTATCCCAAAAGCAATAACCAACAAAATTGGAACTACAACATTTAGTAATTGCCATTTCAATCTTTGATTGTTTACTTTAGTTTGATTTAGTAATCGAAGTTTATGCTCTTTAGTTCTTGCCTCCATTAAATGATGCTTATCGCATAAATAGTTTATGCAGTTAAGCACAAATTCCTTGTTGCCAAAAGTCTGTTTTGTGTATCTATCGCAACCCAATGGGAGCGACTTTTGATTTTCGCCTACTCCTGAAACATGATTGCGAATAATATCTCCATCGGCAACAACAATCATTCTAGTGGGTTTACTTTTTGATTGAAAATTGATACTTGCATCATTGGAAATTATGGGTGATACTCTATTCTCAAATGCAGAAGTGAAAGAGCCTTCCAACAAAACGCTAACTGGCAAATAGCGCTGTGTGAATCTTTGCGGATCTACCCGTTCACTAATCATACCTAAATCAACTCGAACTGGTGCATTTACAGTACGACAATAGTTTGACGATGCCAGTAAAAGAGACTTTTTAATTTCAGTATTTTGCCCAACCGTGTCAATAACACTAGGGAATTGTGAGTTTACTAGATCTAAATTACGGGTAATAGGATGTGCATCGGAAGGCAATAATAATGGGAAATACAGCCATGGTGCAGGTTCAAATTTAGGGGGTGCTCCAACTAACGAAGTGTTAACAGGAATTACCGCACATTGCATATCTTGAATTAAATTTTGATTGATTCTAATTCCATACTTAAACAACTGATCGTCAAGCTTTAAATCATTATTTAATGCTAATGTAGCTCTTGACCGAGCTAAGCTATCCAATTCAATTTTAACCTGATCTATAAACCAAATTACTCTACCACCATTCATTATATACTGATCGATAATGAATTTGTCTTTTTCAGAGAATATAGAATCTGGTTTAGCAATTACCACTAAATCGAACTTATTATTACCCAATGTATCGCGTAAGCTATATAAGTAACCATCAATTTTCAGCCTCTCTAAAAAATACGATTCTGCCAAAGTTTCTGCAATATCGTTTACTTGCATTTCAGACAACTCTCCATGCCCATAAAGAAATGCAATTTTAGGAGAAATTGTGGTAGTAAGTTTATCGATTGCAAATGCTAATTCATATTCTAAAGCTTGAATGGAACTATTTAGATTCATTTCAGACGAACTGCTGACATGATTTTTTAGAATATTTAGAGGATATTCTTCACCTCTGTAAGAAACAATTATTGAGGGAAAGATAATTTTTTGTGAAGTACTACCATCTTTCTCTTTCACCTGCAAGTTTGTTGGATTCAATCCTTTATCGTACAATCTCTTGAATACCGCATTTCGCGTTTTCTTATCTGGGCTATCGGCAGGATCAATAAATTCATACTGAATGTTATTTTTTCCATATGCACGAAACTCGTCTAAAATTTCTTTAGTAGCATTTTCTAAACGAATAAAGCCAGCTGGTAAGTCACCTGTTAAATACACCTTAAAATAAACTATATCGTCAATTTCTTGCAACATAGTTTTACTATGTTCGGATAAGGTATATCTTTTATCCGATGTTAAATCGAACCGTGTAAAAACATAGTTCGATAATATTAATAAGAATACTATAGTTGAAAGTGCCAATAATAATTGTAGAGTATTCTCTCTTTGTAATTTCTTTCGATTCATAAACTCAGCATATTAGCAAATTACCACTTTCGTGATTGCAACTTGAATTTTGTTAATAAAATAAAAATAGAGGCTACACCTAAAAAGTAAATAACATCGCGAGTGTCAATAACTCCACGACTCATAGACTGGTAATGCCTACTTATACTTAAGCCCTGCAAAAAATACTCTCCTTTCTGTAAGGAAAACATTGAGCTAAACGCATCCATTCCAAAATACAAAACAAAGGTAATAACCAGAGCTAACATAAAGGATATAATCTGATTATCGGTTAAGGATGAGCAAAATACACCAACAGATACATATACGATTGCCAAAAAAACTAAGCCAATATACGAGCCCCAAGTACCTCCAATGTCAATATTCCCAGTAGGATTTCCCAACTTATAAATGGATATAAAAAAAATAAAAGTTGGTATAATAGAAATTAATGCAATAGTTAAGGCACCAAAATATTTTGCTAAAACAACAGCTAAGTCGGAAATAGGGCGAGTCATTAAAAGCTCAATGGTACCCGATTTTTTTTCGTCGGAAAACAAGCGCATTGTTACTGCCGGAATTAAAAACATAAATACCCAGGGACCAAGAATAAAAAATGTTTCAAGACTTGCATAACCATTATCTAATACATTATTACCTCCCGGAACTATCCACATAAATACCCCTATAGCTACTAAAAAAACTAAAATAGCTACATATCCAGTAAGTGAGCTAAAAAAACTAGAGAGTTCTTTCTTATATAGTGCGAACATGCTTATGGTTTAAATTATAAAATCGCCACAAAATTAATCGAAATTTTCAATGTTTATTAAAAGATTGTTAGATTTTAGAAATTAGATACTAGATAAAATTGCAATTACCTGAATGCCATTACTTTAAACAATCATATAGCAATTTTCACTATGCTTAGGGTTTACTCAAAAATAACTTCCGATTTTGATAAACATCTTCTTCACATATATAAAATTAAAAATACTCACAGTAACTCTGCTATGGTTGCGTTTTTTAACCTTATCTACGCACAAAATTTTATTTCTAAATTCTCGAACTTATTTCTGAGCAAACCCTTAGTAAATTACCCTGGGGCAAACTTTAAAAAAATAAACAAAGCAGGCTCACGAGGCATTAAATTCAACCTGCCCGACTGGTAAGTTGGGAGAATGAAATTTCAAACTAAAAAATAATTAAACGAGGCAAACCTCGTTAAACCTGTCGCCATAGGCGAGATTAACGAAGTATTTAATTATCCTATTCCTTTCATTGATAATTGTATTCTCTTTCTCTCCACTTCTACCGAAACAACTTTAACTTTAACATGTTGATGCAGTACAACAATATCAGCAGGGTTCGAAACATATTTATCGGCAAGTTGAGATATATGCACTAATCCATCTTGATGAACCCCTATATCAACAAAAGCTCCAAAATTGGTAATATTAGTTACAATACCTGGCAAAACCATTCCTTGGTGCAAATCGGTAATTTTATGAATTCCCTCAGCAAACTCAAAGGCTTTAATTTTAGTTCTTGGATCACGCCCTGGTTTCTCAAGTTCTTTCTTTATATCTGCTAATGTTAATAATCCTACCTTATCAGACACATAACTATTTAGGTTTATTTTTTCTCGCATTTCAGCTTGCCCAATCAAATCTCCAATAGAGCAATTAAGATCTTTAGCTATTCTATTTACAATAGAATAACTTTCAGGGTGTACAGCGCTATTGTCCAAGGGATTCTTGGCTCCGCGTATTCGCAAGAAGCCGGCACATTGTTCAAAAGCTTTATTCCCCATTCTAGGCACTTTCTTTAATTCGGCACGTGATTTAAACCCTCCTATTTCTTTTCTATGATCGATAATATTCTGAGCTAATTTAGGACCCAATCCGCTTACGTAGTTAAGCAAATGCTTACTTGCCGTATTTAAATTTACACCAACCGAGTTTACGCAGCTTTCTACCACAAAATCGAGACGCTCCTTCAACTTACCCTGATCAACATCGTGCTGATATTGCCCTACGCCAATTGATTTTGCATCAATTTTCACTAACTCAGCTAAGGGATCCATTAGTCTACGCCCTATGGAAACTGCTCCCCGAACAGTTACATCGTGTTCAGGAAATTCTTCGCGGGCAACTGGTGAAGCAGAATATACCGAAGCTCCATTTTCACTAACCATAAAAATTTGCACATCGAAGTTAAATTTTAAAGCGCGAACAAAAGCTTCTGTTTCTCTGCCAGCAGTTCCATTTCCAACTGCAATTGCCTCAGCTTTATACTTATGTATTAAAGTTGTTATTCTATCTTTTGCTGTGGAAAAATCATTTTGTGGCGCATTCGGATATATTGTTTCGTTGTGTAATAAATTACCCGATTCGTCGACACATACTAATTTACAGCCGGTTCTAAAGCCTGGATCGAGAGCTAATATCCTTTTTTCGCCTAATGGAGAGGAAAGGAGCAACTGTCGTAGGTTTTTAGAGAATACTTCTATGGAATCATCATCTGCCTTTTCTTTAGAAAGCTTCTTGAACTCGTTTTCAAGCGAAGGCTGAATTAATCGCTTATAACTATCCATAGCAGCAAATTTAACCTGATTTGAAGCTGAGCTGTACCCTTTAAGAAATTGTTTCTTTAATAAATACAAAGCTTCATCTTCTGGTGGGTAAATTGAAATTTTTAGATAGCCCTCATCTTCGCCTCTCCTTATGGCAAGTATTCTATGTGACGGACATTTTTTCAGTGGCTCATTAAATTCAAAATAATCGCTGAATTTTTCACCAGCTATCTCTTTCCCTTTTACTAATTTTGAATAAACAACTGCTTCGCGTAAAAACAAAGTTCTAACCTTTTGACGAATTACCTGATTTTCATTAATCCATTCCGCCATAATATCTCTAGCACCTTGCAAGGCATCTTCTATGCTTTCTACTTTATCAGATAAATATTTATACACAACATCTTCAATATTGCCAGAATTCTGATTCCATAATATAGTTGCCAATGGTTCCAATCCAAATTCTTTTGCAATAGTTGCTTTTGTTCTTCTTTTAGGTTTATAGGGCAAGTACAAATCCTCAAGTTCTGTTATCTCCCATATTGCCTCAATTTTGTTATGCAACTCAGGCGTTAGTTTTTCTTGCTCCTTTATGGTATCAATAATTGTTTTTTTTCTTTTAAGTAATTCATCAAGTTTTTTATTTAAAACTTCAATCTCATGAATAACAACTTCATCAAGGTTCTCAGTACGTTCTTTTCGGTATCTACTTATAAAAGCAACAGTAGCTCCTTCAGCAAACATTTTTAATACCTGATCAGTTTGATGATATTTTATATTTAACAATTGTGCTATTTTTTCAATTTTTTTGTCCATATTTACTATATTAAATATACATTATTTTACGATTAAACTTTTAAGCAAATTGCTTGTTATGCTTTTCATGAAAACATTTGGAAAAATAATGCAAATATTTTAAACTGGCATATCTAGTTTGCTTAAAAAAACAATATTCATGCAACAATTACAAAATGAATTTATATATTTGTTATACTAATTTACTAATTCAAAACTTAAAAATTATGAGAAAAACTACTTTACTATTTACTTTAATGGCATTTATTGGAAGTTCTTTTGCCCAACAAGCACAACAAGCTTGGCAAGAACAATCTGGTAGAAAAATAACTAAAAACCAAGTTCAGGCACCAGCAACAAAAGCTACTGGTGATGCATTTTGGAGTGAAGATTTCGCAAAAGCTGATTGGGGCTCTACTGTTGACGAGGGAACATACGGCGGTTTCTTAAATGTTACCGATGTAGTTATGCCTAACACTTGGTGGATTGAGGACAATACTGCTGACGCTAATAAAAAATCAGAATGGCATTGGTCTGAAGTTGGACCAAGAGGTCGTTGGACAGCTGAAAGTTGGGCTGATGGCACTTCTTTAAACAACCTTAAACCTAATAACAACTACTTGACAGAATATACTTGGCCAGCTGGTACAACTTTAGATAATGGATTTATTATGCTTGAATCTGACTTTTTTAATACTACTGACTTAGGTGGTGCGCCTACTGCGTAT
>JAUXEM010000022.1 GCA_030620515.1 Salinivirgaceae bacterium | reverse complement strand
AGTGTTTTAATATCACTTTCAATTATTTGAGGTAGTTCAACCTCGCAACCATCACAATCGGCTGCTAAAATCGAAGCGCAAGTCATTAATTTATCCTGAATTTGTATAAATAAGTCTTTATCTTCTTTAAGTGCTAATTGGTCATATAGTAATCCTGTATAAGCCATTAATTCATCTACTGTGCCATAAGCTTCTAATCTATGGTGATGCTTTGAAACTCTTTTTCCTCCAATAAGAGCAGTGGTTCCTTTATCGCCTGTTTTGGTATATACTTTCATAACCTAGTTCTATAGTTCGTTTGTAATTGCATTCAATTAATGATAACCTGAAAATTACTATTTGGTTCATCATATTTTTATAATAAATCATTATATTTTAGACCTGCCTGTAGTAGGCAGGCTTATTTGGTGATCTGTTTATTCGTTTATATTAGCTTAACACAAACCACTTATTAATTTTGTAGATTAAACAAATAAACAATTTAAACAAATAAACAGGTTTTTGTGGTTTATATATAGCTAATATTTAAATACATGTATCATAATGAAAACTTTCGGATGCTAATGATGTATTATAAAAATATGACGAGCCATTGATTTTAAAAACGTACTTTGTAATCCTCTTTTGCAAGCTCTTTTTTAAAGAAAACAATACCAAAGTGAAATAAATCTAAAGTCACTGATATCTCTTTCCGTTTTATAAGTTTTATCCAAAAAGCTTCCATTTCACTATTCAAATGAATATCATCGAAAATAAAAATGGTTTTGCTGTGTGCATAAGGTAGGCAAAGCTCAAAATATTCTTGCGTAGCTTTTTGGCTATGATTACCATCGAAAAAAACAAAATCAAGGCTCTTAGTTTTATATAAAGCCATAGGCAAAGTGGAGGCAAAATTGCCACAAATAGATTCTATATTTTTTATATTTAATGAATAGAATACTGAGTTGGCAATTTTTAATTGTTCAGGGCATCCTTCAAGGGTAATAATATTAGCTTTTGAATTAACACTAGCTAAATAAGAGCTTGTAATTCCTAATGAGGTGCCTATTTCAAGTATGTTAATAGGTTTAAAGTAATTTACTAGCCTAAAAAGCAATTGGGCTTGTTTTTTAGGTTTTAAAGAGCATTTTGCAATTGAGGCGATTGTTCTGTGGTTAGTTTTATGTTTTCGGCTTCCTGTACCCAGATCGTTTATTTCAATAGTTGTCTGATTATTTAGCAAATTTTCTCTTTGAACTTCAATATCTTTAAAACAGTAAAAAGGAGTGAAATCGTGAATTATGGCAGTTACCAAATGAAAAATAGTTGGCGAATGAATACCATATCCTTTTCGTCCTCTGCCTTTTAAATAATGTAGTAAGTATTTGAATATAATTTGCATTTATTTGTTTTGTTTTGAGTTGGACAAATTAAAGTAAAAAAAATACTATTTTCGTACTAAATTAACAATATTTACTACCATGGAGAGACTAAAATATTTGTGGATTTTCCTGAAAGAGCACAAATTTGCTCTATTGCTAATATCGCTAATACTACAAGCTTTTCTACCTGTATTTTTTGTTGGTGAAGTATTACATAGCGTGGTTAATTACTTATGTGTATCGTTTACTTTGGTAGTGAGTTTTCTTATTTTCTATCGATCAAACAAACCTAAATTAATTATTACTTTTTCGTTGTTAGTTTTTGCAGCAGTATTTATAAATTGGTTTGATTATTTTGATATGTACAGTCGTTTAGGTGTTTGGAGAGTTTACCTGCTCACAACAATTTATTTGGTAATATTTTTTAATATTTTTAGAGAATTTAAACGACGTGGTAAAGTAAGCTTAGATTTTATTTTTGGTGCCATGTCAGGTTATCTTTTAATTGGAATTTTAGGAGCTTTCTTATCCTTTTTAATAGAGTTTTATTATCCGGGTTCGTTTTCGTTTATTTCTAATGCTGTCGATTTTCGCGACTTTATGTACTTTAGTTTTGTGACAATTACCACTTTAGGCTATGGCGATACTTTGCCATTATCGCACCAAGGAGAAATAGTAGCAATATTTTTAGCTATAGTTGGTCAGTTATATCTAACAATATCAATGGCAATAATAATTGGAAAATATTTAATGAATGCCGATAAGGAAAACTAAGAATTGTTATTGATTTGATGTGTTAATACGCAATAGAAGAATCGGTGCACGATATGAGAAAAAATAAAATATTGATATTTTCATGCACCGAAATAGACATAATAAATTTGCTAAGAAAACGCTTTTAATTTTTATGATACATTTGCTATAAATCTTATTATTTCACATGCTAATTTTTAATATCTTTCGACTATGAAAAATAGTTCAATTCTTTTCCTAATTGTTTTAGTGTTGTTTATTGGTTCCTTTTCATTAAACGCACTTTCGAACAGTGTAAATATCGAAGTAAAAAAAGAGACAATAGCTTTTAAATCGACTGATGAACTTACTGTAACTGCTGATTTATATTTGTTAGATAAAGAGAGTGCTCCGTTTATCATTCTGTTTCATCAGGCTAGGTATAGCAGGGGGGAATATATTGAAACCGCGAAAGAATTTAATAAGCTTGGTTATAGTTGTTTGGCTGTTGATCAGCGTTCAGGTAAAGAGGTGAATGGAGTAAGGAATTTAACCAACAAAGAGGCAGTTAATATAAATTTACCTACAAATTATGCCGATGCCATGCCCGATATGAGAGCAGCAGTAAAGTACGTGCAAGAAAACTACAAACCTGAAGAACTTATTATTATAGGAAGTAGTTATTCGTCTAGTTTAACTATTGTTTTAGCAACCGAATTTGTTGGTATAACCGGTGTTTTAGCTTTCTCGCCAGGTGAATATTTTAAGTTCGAGGGTAAAACATTTAAAGAATATGCCCCAGAAGTAAAATGCCCTGTATTTATTACATCAGCCAAAAATGAGTTAAAAGCATGGGCTACTATCTATAAGTACCTGCCTGAAATATTTGCTTTTAAATATGAACCTGAAGTTAAAGGTATTCATGGTTCCCGTGCATTATGGAAAACAACCGAAGGTAACGAATACTATTGGGAGGCTGTTAAGGAGTTTTTGGGGAATATTTAAGTCTATTCTCATAATATTTTTATTGCCAATTAACGAGAACCTTTCGGGACACTCCGTTAGGCTATCATTAATTAGTAAGCTCTGTTTTTGTAACTTTAGTCACTCTAAGTACTCTAAACTCTAGTCACTTCTTAAGCCTCAATCTCTTTTATTAAAGCAAGAGCATGGTCGCGTAAGGGTTTAGAACGTTTATACCAAAGAATAACACCAAGCGAAAAACTCAAAATAATAATACCCCAAAATTCAGCTTGCGACAATAATAAGTTTCTAATTAAATTTTCATCAAGGCTTATAGATCTTAAGCTCATTCCTATACCCATCACTAATACAGGTGCAATTATATATAGTAAGCGTTTGTGAAATAATTTGTAACGAGCGGCTGCTTTTTTAAGCATTTCAATAGTGGCAATGGCGTAGTTAATATTTTTGTATTCTTTACTATAAGCACGTAGAACAAAAGCAAACGATGCTATTCCTATAATATAGCATCCAATGCTTAATCTGTCTAAAACAGTATGTTCTCCACCAGGGTTAAAAATCAATATGAATAAAAAAAATAGTAGTAGAGCCCAATAGATCCACTGAACCCAGCGAGTCATTTTTTCGTTTCTTCTATCTTCTGATCTTAGTCCGCTAATTAACGATTCTAATTCATTTTTATTTTCTGAATTATTATTTATTGTCATGATTACCTCCTGTCATTTTAGTTTTAAGTTGGTCTTTAATTCGGTGAATTTTCACCTTTACATTGGGTTCTGTAATACCAATTACATCGGCAATTTCACGCATGCTTAAACCTTCAAGCATTAACGAAATTAAAGCTTTGTCAATTACACTTAGCTGATTTATTTCCAATTGCAAATCATTAAGTTGCTGCTCTTGCTGTAGCTTTTGTTCCAGCGATTCATCGTCGAGCAAAGTATTCAGGTTTTGAGTATCGGCATTTACCATCATTTTCATTTCCTTAAACGCCTTACCGGTAAAACTAAGCGATGTGTTTACTGTAATTCTGTAAACCCATGTGCTTATAGCTGCTTCGCCCCTAAAAGAATCAAGGCTTTTCCAAATATTTACCAAAACCTCTTGGTACATATCTTTTTGGTCTTCCTTATTAGGATTATAGTAGCTGCATATGCGCTGAATCCTATCTTGGTTTTGCTCAATAATAGTTTTAAATTTTTCCTCTTTACTTTCCATGTGGTTAAAAGTATGTTTATTGTTTAGTTTACCACATCGTTTATTAGTTACATTTTTATTTAATTATTTTTCATTTTGTATAAATAAAACAATTATCCTCATTTCTTCTTACTTTTGCAGTAAACAACAGTAGTATTGGATAAATATCAGAACATATTAACAAAATATTGGGGTTACACAAAATTTAGACCTTTGCAACACGATATTATTCGTTCGGTGGGCGAGGGTAATGATACTTTGGCATTAATGCCCACTGGTGGCGGTAAATCAATAACTTTTCAAGTACCAGCATTGGCAAAAGAGGGTATTTGTATTGTAGTAACACCGCTTATTGCTTTAATGAAAGATCAGGTAGAGAATCTTGTAGAGCGAGGAATTAAAGCAGTAGCAATATATTCAGGGCTTACAAAGCACGAGATTGATATTGCTCTTGAAAATTGCGTGCACGATCCTAACTTAAAGTTTCTGTACTGCTCGCCAGAGCGCTTAGGAACTGAGCTGTTTCGTACACGTGTAAGGCAAATGAATGTTAATTTATTAGCTATTGACGAATCGCATTGTATATCGCAATGGGGTTACGATTTTCGTCCCTCTTATATTAAAATAACAGAAGTAAGAGAATTAATTCCCGACGTGCCAGTGTTAGCTGTAACAGCCACCGCAACTTTAGATGTAGTTGATGATATTCAAGATAGACTTGGCTTTAAAGAGAAAAATGTATTTAGGAAAAGCTTTGAGCGGAAAAATATAGTTTATCTACTTCGCGAAGTAGAGGATAAGAAAAAGTACTTGCTAAAAATTATAGATAGTATTTCAGGTACAGGAATTGTATATGTTCGCAATAGGAAAGGAACTAAAGAAATTGCTATTTTGTTACGCGAATATGGAATAAGTGCCGATTATTATCACGCCGGCTTAAGTAATGCCATGCGTGGACAAAAGCAAAGCGATTGGAAAAAAGGAAAAACACGTATCGTAGTTTCTACTAATGCTTTTGGAATGGGAATTGATAAAGCCAATGTTCGCTTTGTGGTTCATATGGATTTACCCGACACGCTTGAAGCATATTTCCAAGAAGCAGGTCGTGGTGGGCGTGACGAGAAACAAGCATTTGCCGTTCTTTTGTATCATGCATCCGATAAACGAAAGTTAGAACGGCGAATTGAAAGCTCATTTCCTCCGGTAGAAGATATTAAGCGTGTTTATGAGGCATTGGGTAACTACTTTCAATTACCTGTGGGTGCAGGCAAAAATGTTTCGTTCGATTTTAATATGGTGCAATTTGTAAAAAATTACAAATTCAATGTAATGGTTGTTTTTAATAGCTTAAAGCTGCTTCAGCAATCGGGGTATTTGCAATTTAGCGAGGAGGTTGATAATCCCTCAAAGGTAATGTTTGCAATTGGGCGCGACTATTTGTATAAATATCAAGTAAGGAATGCTAACGAAGATAAATTTATTAAATTATTGCTTAGGTCTTATTCAGGAATGTTTACAGAGTATAGACCAATTAGTGAAGATGCACCTGCTAAAAAAGCAAACACTACAAGGCAAATAATTTATAACTTTTTAGTTAAGCTAAGTCGCGATAAAATTATTAATTACATACCGCAAAAAAATGTTCCGCAAATATATTATTTAGAAGATAGGCTCGAATCAAAGACAATTATTTTTACTGGTGATAAGTATTTAAATAGAAAAGAGCGTTATGCCGATCGAATTAATTCTGTAATAGAATACGCCACGCATCAGAAATGCCGCAGTCAGCAACTACTTGCTTATTTTGGCGAAACAAATGCCTCGCGATGTGGAGTGTGCGATGTTTGCACCAAACGTAATGAGCTAGGTCTTAGTAAATATGAATTCGATTTAGTACTTGATGAGATTAAGAAAGTGATTCAGAAAAATCCTATTGAGCTTGAGAAACTAGTGGACAAAGTAAAACAGCCTGACGAGAAAGTATTGAAAGTAGTTCAATGGCTGTTGGATAATGAAAAAATTGCTCGTAACGAAAAAATGCAATTGGTTTGGGGCTAACCCCAAAAGATAGAATTTAGAATGCAGAATTTAAAATAATGCTTGAATGTTTCAATGATAGAATAAAAAAGTTGACAGTTCTTAGTTTATAGCATTCAGGAATAAGTAGTATGCTGTCAATAATTAAATGATTGAATGTGCAAATTGGACAGTGATATAATAAAATAGCAAACAGCAACTAGTAACAAGCAACCAGCACCCAGCAACAATTATACAACACATTCCTGCCAGTTTGTTTTCTTTTTGTTATTTTTGTTCAATATTTAGTTTTTATGCAAAGTGATTTTGAAGAAATAGTGTATTCTGAAAATGTATTGGGTTTCAATGTATTAGTTGTAGAATACTGTAATATGTTAGATGGTTTGGTAATGCTATCGCAAAAAGAATTTGTGGATAAAGCGCATCGTTTATTGCCACTTATCTATTTAAAAGCAATTATATTGCCTGAATTGAAACCAGTAATGCCCGAAATGATTGAGAAAGTGGTAACCCATGAAGAGTGGGATGCCGTGAATCAAACTCTACAAAATAAGCTGGGTGAACACGATACTTATCAAGAAGTTTACGATGCTTTGCTTAATGATGAGCAGCAAATGACAACCTTATCTGAAGGGTTTACCGATATTTTTCAAGATTTTAAAGATTATATCTCATTATATAACATGGGAACTCCTGAAATTATGAATGACGCAATTTGGGAGTGTCGCAAAAATTTTACCGAGTACTGGGGACAGCGTTTGGTAAATATTCAAAGGGTATTGCATAACTTACTATATGGTAATACCGCATTAAATGAAAAGGACGCGCTTAGCGATGATGATTTTGATTTAGAAAAGCGCCTTAAAAAAGATATGCAAGGAGATGATAATTAGTCAGCCTTACGTCTATAAAAGAAAGTAGTGAATGAGTAAGTGTATCTCGAAAGAAGAATTAAACGAATTGCCTATTCAAGGATTTGAAGGTGAAATTATAGTGATTGATATTGCTAGTGATGTGAAACAGGTAATTGCATCATTAAAGAGCAAAACTACTTTGGGTTTCGATACGGAGACTCGTCCAACCTTTAAAAAAGGAAGGAAAAATAAAGTAGCTTTATTGCAGCTTTCAACCAAAGATACAGCATATATATTCAGGCTAAATAAAATTGGTTTACCCCAAGAGATAGTCGAAATTCTTGCTGACCCAAATATTATTAAAGCTGGAGTGGCTATAAAAGACGATATAGCACTTTTACGCGAATTGCAAGATTTTAAACCTGCTGGCTTTATTGAATTGCAAGTTAAAGTGAAAGATTTTGAAATAGAAAACTTTGGACTTAAAAAGCTTTCCGGATTATTACTTGGTTTTAGAATATCTAAAGCACAACAAACTTCGAACTGGGAAGCAGAAACACTCACTGATGCCCAAATAAAATATGCAGCTACCGATGCGTGGGTGTCACTTGGAATTTACAATAAACTTTTAGAATTAGAGGAGAAGATAGCATAGTATGGAACGAATTAAAGTAATGTTGAAGTCGGGGAAAGATTCCTCACTTCGAAGATATCATCCGTGGGTATTTAGTGGTGCCATAAAAAAAATGTATGGCGGTGACCCTAGTGAAGGAGAGATTGTAGCAGTATGTGATAATAAGGATGAATTTTTAGGATTAGGACACTATCAAATTGGTTCTATCGCCATTCGTGTTTTCTCTTTTAACGATGTGGAAATTAACCACGACTTTTGGAAAACTAAGTTCGAAAGAGCTATTGCTTACCGTAAACAAATGGGAATTATTGGTAATAAAGAAACCAATGTTTACCGTTTAATTCATGCCGAAGGTGACGATATGCCAGGCTTAATTATAGACTATTATAATGGTACTGCTGTAATGCAAACCCATTCAATAGGTATGCATTTATTACGCAACACCTTTGTTGAAATTTTAAAAGAGCTATTGGGCGACGACTTAAAAGCAGTGTATAATAAGAGTGAAGCCACCTTACCACATAAAGCCGATATTCAACCAGAAGATGGATACTTATTTGGCGAGTCTTCAACAGGAGTAGTAGATGAGTACAGTCATGAATTTAATATTGACTGGGAAAAAGGACAGAAAACAGGCTTTTTTATCGATCAGCGCGAAAATAGAAAACTGTTGGCTCATTATTCTAAAAATAAAAAAGTATGTAATGTATTTGGTTATACAGGCGGTTTTTCGGTTTATGCATTAAAAGCTGGTGCCGAATTAGTACACTCTGTCGATTCTTCGAAATTAGCAACGAGTTTAACCAATGAAAATGTTGAGCTTAATTTTGGTAAAGATGCTCCACACGAAGGTTTTGCCATGGATGCATTCGACTTTTTTGATAATGCTCCTGAAAAGTACGATGTAATAATACTTGACCCGCCAGCATTTGCTAAGCACCAAAAAGTATTGCATAATGCACTACAAGGCTATAAGCGAATTAATCAAAGAGCTTTAGAACAAATTAAACCAGGTGGTATATTATTTACTTTCTCGTGCTCGCAAGCAGTTAGCAAAGAGAATTTTCGCAAATCGGTATTTGTTGCAGCTGCCAATGCAAAGCGTAGCGTTAAAATTCTACACCAATTAACACAACCAGTAGATCATCCTGTAAATATTTACCATCCTGAAAGTGAGTATTTAAAAGGCTTGGTAGTACATGTTGAGTAGTTTGTTAACTATTTTTGATTTTGTGTGTCAAAGTAGTATATCCACTAATTAGAGCCTGTCCATAAAGTCCGAATTCTTCGTTACGCTTGCCACTAAATTGGTCATCCGCCGCGGCGAGACTCCCATTTTAGTGGCTTCGCAAGCCTCGGATTCGAACTTTCTGAATCAGACTCTTAGTTTATAGACAAACCCTATGTACATTGGTTTTTAAAATAGTAAGTTATATGTAAATTGCTTATTGATTTGTTGAAATGAGTATTCTTCTATCGCAAGTTACGATCAATCTTTTTCGTTAACCATTATTCAATAGAAAGCAAATACCACTAATCCATGAATTATGTTTTTTCAATCTTTTTCAATCCTTTCAATCTTTTTCTTTCAATCTTCAAACTATCTCCTATCAATCCAATATTCTATAATCTTGCTTGTCTGAGTTTTTAAACTTATATTGGGTAACACGAAACGTTATAAGTAAAGTCAATATATGTTTGAATTCGAAAATTTTCTTTTTTTTATCTTTGCTTTTTTATGGATAGTTTTAGGCAGTTTTCAGGTTGCTAAATACTTTCAAAAAATTAAACTGCCTTTAATAACTGGGTTCCTAATTTCAGGAGTACTAGTTGGTCCTTTTTTTTTAAAGCTAGTTTCTGTAGAGGCTTTGCCAAATCTTAACGTATTAAATGAGTTTGCTCTTGCCTACATTGCTCTTGCTGCAGGAGTTGAACTTTATTTAAAAGAAATACGAAGTAGTATAAAAAGTATACTATGGAATACTTTTGGGCAATTGGTAGTTACGTTCCTAGTAGCCGTGTTTTCAATTATTTTCATTGCCCCTTATATTCCTTTTTTAGCAACTCTATCGCACAGTAATATTATTGCAATTGCCATACTTACTGCTACTATTTTTGTTGCACGGTCCCCGTCTTCAGCTATAGCCATAATTAACGAAATGCGAGCAAAAGGTAGGTTTACAAAAACTGCCATAAGTGTTACTGTAATTAAAGATGTGCTGGTGATTCTATTATTTGCTATTTGCTTATCCATTGCAAACACTTTAGTGAAAGGAATTGAATTTAGTTCAATGTTTATATTGGAGTTGTTTGTGGAATTAGTTTCCACATTCATAATAGGAGTTCTTTTATCCTATTTATTAAAAGTAGTATTAAGTTTAAAACTCTATAGCTGGTTTAAAATTTCAATCATATTATTATTAGGATATATTATTTACCCCTCTGCTCATTACATACACCAATTGAGCGAATTGTATCTGCCATTTGAAATACTAATTGAGCCCTTGCTGGTTTGTATTCTTGCTAGTTTTATAATTGTTAATTATTCTAATTCTAGAATAGAATTTCAGGAATTAATAGAAAAAATTGGACCAGCAATTTATGCTATATTTTTCACTTTAGCAGGGGCAATGATGTCACTTGATATACTAGCTAAAACCTGGCAAATAGCTTTATTATTTTTCGTTATCCGTTTAGTAGGAATGATGGCAGGAGCGTGGGTAGGTAGTACTTTTGCAGGTGATCCGAAATTGTATCGTAAAGTGGGTTGGATGCCATATGTTACGCAAGCTGGTGTGGGATTAGCTTTAGCCATGGTAGTTGCCACCAGTTTTCCTGAATGGGGCAATCAATTAGCAACAATAATTATTGCTGTTATTGTTTTGAATCAATTGGTTGGACCACCTTTATTTAAATGGGTATTGAAAAGAGTAGGAGAGAGTCATGTTCAAGCAAAAGATCATTATGATCATTCCCATCGAGCCATTATTTTTGGATACGAAAACCAATCGGTTGCCTTGTCGCATGAATTAATAAAACAAAAGTGGAAAATAACGATTGCTACGCGAAAACAATCTACCGAAGTTGAGGAAGTTGAAGGTGCGGATATTCATTTTATTGAAGATTTGCAGCGAACCACCATGGAAAGACTACACCTAGGTGATTATGATACCATTGTATTACTTCGATCTGATAGAGCAAACTATCGTATTTGTAATTGGGTGTACGAAAATATTGGAAAAAAAGTAGTGATTGTTCGTATTCATGAACGAAAGAATCTAAAACGATTTTACGATCTTGGTGCATTGGTAATTGACCCATCTACAGCATTTGTAAATTTACTACAGCACTTTGTTCGCTCACCATTAGCTACTTCATTATTAATGGGAATGGAACCCGATAAAGATACATTGGATGTTACTGTTGAGGACAAAAGCTTGTTTGGTGTGGCATTAAGGAATTTGCGTTTACCTTCCGATATTTTGATTCTTTCGGTAAAGAGAAAGGGGCAGATAATAATTTCCCATGGTTATACGCGCTTACGTAAAAATGATGTGGTTACTATTGTGGGTTCAATTGAGAGTTTGCAGAAGGTTAGCTTGCAATTTGAGTCGTTTGACATTGAAGCTTAGTTTCAATTAAAGCATGATTGCTTATTGTTGGTAATTATTATCGATGTTTGGGATATAAATAGATGTATAATTTTATATACATTTGCCGCTGAATTAAAGCAATTTGGCTTATTACTAGTGAGATAGAGCTACTATAGATTAAATTATTAGAATGAAATTAAATAACTTAAAAGGAGATATATTTGGTGGACTAACTGCTGGAATAGTTGCATTACCATTGGCTTTGGCCTTTGGTGTTCAGTCGGGTTTAGGAGCTAGTGCTGGTTTGTATGGAGCTATTTTTTTAGGTCTTTTTGCCGCTATTTTTGGAGGTACTAATACTCAAATTAGCGGACCAACTGGACCAATGACAGTTGTTTCGTCAATGGTGGTTTCTGTGGCTATTGTGAAAATGGGAGGTATTGAGAATGCTCTAGGTATTATCATTTTAACATTCTTTTTGGCTGGTGCTTTTCAAATACTGTTCGGATTACTAAAAATAGGCAAATATATAAAGTACATTCCTTATCCTGTTTTATCTGGATTTATGAGCGGGATAGGTGTAATTATTATCATTTTCCAAGTATTTCCATTAATAGGTTTAGCATCGCCAGGTAAAATTGTTGATGTGTTTAAAGAACTACCATTTTTAATATCAGATGGTAATCTTGTTTCCTTACTAATAGGGGCTGCTACAATAGCTATAATATATCTTTTTCCTAAATTAACTAAAGCTATTCCAAGCACATTGGTAGCATTAGTCGTTATTGCATTTGTTTGTGTGTTTTTTTCTCTCGACACACCGCTTATTGGAGATATGCCTAAGGGTTTTCCATCTTTAAAATTATTTTCTATTACAGGCTTACATATTTCCAATATAAGTTTGGTGTTTATACCAGCAATTACTTTAGCAGGATTGGGTGCTATTGATTCGTTGCTTACCTCGGTAGTAGCCGATAATGTGACAAGAACAAAGCATAATAGTAATAAAGAACTAATTGGGCAGGGTATAGGCAATATTATAGCCTCACTATTCGGTGGTATTCCAGGAGCAGGAGCAACAATGCGAACAGTGGTAAATATAAATTCAGGAGGTAAAACAAAACTATCGGGTGTGGTTCATGCTATTTTGCTAATGCTAATAATTTTGGGTCTTGGTAAATATGTTGCTTATATACCACTTTCGGCTTTAGCTGGGGTTTTAATTACTGTTGGAATTAACATTGTAGATCGCAAAGGTTTAAAAAGTGTTTTCAAAATTCCTAAATCAGATGCATTTATATTAGTAACAGTACTATTTCTTACAGTATTTGTCGATTTGCTTCAGGCAGTTGGAATAGGAATGGTTATGGCTTCGGTTTTATTTATGCGCAAAGCCAGCGATATGGTAGAGCAAAATACATCGTTAAACAAAGTTAGTAAATACGATAAAGAAATAGCATGGACCGATGAATCAAATCTGTCTTTAACTAAATGGGATAGAGTTTATATAAAACGTTTAGATGGACCTGTGTTTTTTGGTGTTGCTGCCAAAATTATGGAACGAGTAAACCTTATTCCCGATGATGCTGAAATAGTTATATTCCGAATGAAAAAAGTGCCTTATATAGATCAATCGGGCTTATATGCACTTGAAGCGGTTGTTAAAGAAATGCAGAGATTTGGAATTAAAGTAGTATTTACAATGATTCAGCCACAACCCATGCATTTATTTAAAGCGAATTTATTTATTCCGAATATTGTTCCCGAGAAATATGTGTTTGCTAATATCGATGATTGTGCCAATTGGTTAAAGGAGGTAAATAAAAAAGCTTGCCATTAACAGCAAGCTTTCCAAAATATCTTTGTTTATATGCTATATGCTACAGCACCCTGGTGAACCAACATGTAAGCCGCATTCTGAACATACTTTAGTACCCTCTTTACAACAAGCATCAACGCCAGCTATTTCGCCACAATGACCACACAGCTCAGTGTCTTGTGTAATTTTACAACAACCAGGCGAACCTTTTTCCATATTACATTTCTCGCACTTCTCAACTCCTTCTACACAGCATTTGTCTGAACCTTTAATTTGTCCACATCCTGCACATAATACAGCAACTTCATCTCCACCAACTTCAGTATCATGTTCATGTCCTTCGTGTTCGTGTCCTTCATGATCATGTCCTTCATGAACTACCTCTGTTTCTACCTCTGTCTCAACTGTTTTTGTTTTTTGTCCGCTATTACATGCTCCCAATGAAAGAATAACTGCAATAGCCATTGTGAAAATAATTGGCTTTCTCATCTGTTGTTATTTTAAGTTATCGACTAAAAAATAATTATAATCACTAAGGTACAATATTATTCGATATACTAAGATTCTGATTCTTATCTTATCTTATTGTAGTGGAATTGTATTTTTATTAAGCAGATTTTGCAACTAAGAAAGAAGAAAGTCCAAAGTAAAAATATTTTATGTATTTGCCTTTTTACTTTGGACTTATTGCTTTTTGCCCTTAATGGAAAGCTTTAGTACATTAAGAACGTTATTTCAAATTGAGCTTAGTATCCTAAATTCTCACCTTTTTCAATTGCCGGAACGCCTTTAATCATCCATTCTGGTGCTGGTTCATCTTTTAGGTAGTGATTAAAAAACTGGAACATTCGCTTGCTTAAATCCATTCTGTTTGCCCAGTATTTTGTTTCAATATTGTGCTTCATCCCATTATAGGTTAGCATCCATGCAGGTTTATTTAATCGGCGTAAAGCAACAAAATATTCTATGCCTTGATACCAAGGTACAGCACCATCTTTATCGTTATGCATAATTAGTAAAGGCGTGTTTACTTTTGGAGCATAAAACACAGGAGAGTTTTCTATGTATTGCATTGGTTTTTCCCAAAGTGTGCCACCAATTCTACTTTGTGTGTGCTCATATTGAAACATGCGGCTCATTCCGCTTCCCCAGCGTATAGCTCCATAAGCACTTGTCATATTACTTACAGGAGCACCAGCCATTGCCGCTGCGTATAAATCGGTTTGCGTCACTAAATAGGCAATTTGGTAACCACCCCAGCTTTGACCTTGCAAGGCTATTCTTTTAGCATCAACAAATTCAAAACTATTAATTAAATATTGAGTACCACTAACAATTGCATTGTAAGCACTCTGGCCAGGGTAACCTGTTTTGTATGTTATGTCGGGTATAAATACTAAATACTCATTACTAGCATAAAATATTTTGTTGATTGTGCTGTGACTTGGGTATGGCGTGTAATGACGGTGAATGCTTTCCGAATTACGCTCATAAAAATATACCATCATTGGATATTTTTTACTAGCATCGAAATTCTCAGGTTTATATAATGTTCCTTTTAATTCTTCGCCTGAAAAAGAATTCCATTTTACTTTCTCAGTTGTTGCCCAATTAAAATCTTTTTGTTGTGGATTTGCTTTCGATACCGTTTTTGCATCCTTAAAAGAAAGATTACTTAGTTTTATTTCAGGATAATTTTCTACCGTTTGGGTTGACCAAATTATTTGATTGGCATGTTTTGCTTTTGTAACACTACCAACTCTGTAATTTCCTTTTAGTAATTCAATGGGTGACTTTGCTCTAGAAAGTAATGCAGTATAGTACCCTGCTTGATAACTATTTTCATCAAAACCTTTTAGTACAATATTTTCATTAGTTGGTAAAAAGACAAGTTCATTGTCTAGTTTTATGTAGCGAAGCCTTATTTTGTTATCACGACCAAAGTTATTTGTGATATTTACTGCTATGTTTTTACCAGTTGGGTCTATTTTCCAAATATCGTATCTATCATAAATATAAATTGATTCATCATTTGAGTTCCAGCCTGCTATTCCATGTGTACCAGGTTGGGTTGGCATATCATGTAATTCGTTGTAAAACGGAACTTTTAAACTTTTGGTTAACGAAATCTTTTTCCCTGTTTTGTTAGTAATGGCATAATACGAGCTGTCGTTTTGTTCATACCAAATAATGTATTTCCCGGTTGGCGATAATTGAACGTGTTTTTTGCCTGCAAGTATTTGTTTTTTGTTGCCTCTTATTAAATCAATAAGGTAATAATCACTAATCCATTTCGCACTCCATGACATGGCTCTTGTGTATGGAGTGTCATTACTACCTAATGCAAATTCGCCATTATTTTTATTTATTAATGACACTTGCTTTATGGTTGTATCTGCAACTTGAATAAATATTTTATCAGTAATTCTATATAATGCTGTGTATGTTCTTTTTATTTCTTTCTCTAAATTTATTAATTGCATGGGTTGTAATTCAATATCTGTCCAACTCCATATGTCTAGCTTAGGTTTTTCTTCGGCAAGCAAACTATCCTCAGGTTGTTTGGTAGGTTTTTGTGTGGTTCCAAAAAATAGTTTTGTAGCATCATCTGAAAAATACACCGAACCATTTTCACTTGGAGCCCAGTTTGCAGGCATTCCTTTTGTTAATGTATCGACTACTATTTGGATGCTATTTTTATTTAAGTTTGATAAATACAAAGCATGTACTTTCTCGTCTATAGTATCCTTACTATATAAAAAGGCAAGGTGATTACCAAAGCTACCTAAAGTCATTTTTTTTACAAAACCGGTATCTCTAAAAACTGTATCGGTAGTTTGTAATTCAGTATTGAATGCTATAATAGTTGAAATTTCTAAAGAATCTTTTTCTTTTGTAACTACCCCAAGGGTTTTTCCATTTTTTGCAAACACATATTCTTGAACATGATTAAAATTTGTTTGAAACCCTGATATTGGATTTAGTACAAATAAATCTTTTAAGTCTTTTTCTTTTTTCTTTTTGGGCTTATCTGTTTCATCCTCTTTTTCGACTTTCGTTTTTTCTGTTTTAATCGTTTCGTTATTTGCAGTAGTGTCGGCAATAGCTGTTGTATCCTTTTTAGGTTCAATATGTTCAACTAAAACTGCCACCCATGATTTTTCTTCTTTTGGAACTGCATACGATTTTACCTTAAGGAAATTCAGGGTTTCGTTTGTAGCAAAGTTGTATATCCCTAAACTGTCTTTGGGCATTTTGTCTTTTTTTACTTCGGCCTTTTTTGCAGCTCTGGTGCTATCAGATGCAGGCTTGTATTTGAATGCAATAAAGTCAGAATTAGGCGAGAATTTAGCAGAGTACCCAAAAGGAATAGTATCGGCTGTATTAGTTTCTGTATTTTGTATAATTAGTTCGCCATTGCCTTTTTGCTCGTTTCGTTCGTAGGCAATAAATTTGCCATTGTTACTAATTTGTCTTTTTTCAATGCGTTTCCAGCCTGCAAAATCGCTTGTGCTTAGTGCTTTTTTTTGAGCTTGTGCTGCAAAAGTCAAGCTTAAAATAATTGAAAGTACTAGTGCTTTCTTCATAATATTTTTTTTATTTCAATTTATTAGTAGGCAAAATTAATGAATGGTAACAGTTATGCAATAATTGTTGAATATTTTGTAGTAGATGAACAAAAAAAGCCACCTAAGAACATAGGTGGCTCGTACTTATATAGTGTAAATTTTTATTGTCCTAATGTAGCAACCATTACAGCTTTAATAGTGTGCATGCGATTTTCAGCTTCGTCAAAAACAATACTATGCTCACTTTCAAATACATCTTCGTTTACTTCCATTCCGTCTAAACCAAATTTCTGGAAAATTTCTTCTCCAACTTTAGTTTGGCGGTTGTGAAATGCTGGTAAGCAATGCATGAATTTCACTTTTGGATTACCCGTAGCTTTAATTACATTCATATTAATTTGGTAATCTCTAAGCAATTCAATACGCTCTTTCCATACCTCATCAGCTTCGCCCATGCTAACCCAAACGTCAGTGTATAAGAAATCGCAATCTTTTACTCCTTCAGCAACATTTTCAGTTACAGTAATTTTTGCGCCAGTTTCTTTAGCAATCTCTTTAGCTTGAGCAACTAATTCAGCAGTTGGTTGTACTGCTTTTGGAGCTACTGAACGAAAGTCCATACCCATTTTAGCTGCGCCAATCATTAATGAATTACCCATGTTGTTTTGCGCATCGCCCATGTAGGCAAATTTAACTTGGTGCAGAGGCTTGTCGCAGTGCTCCATCATAGTTAAAAAGTCGGCTAAAATTTGCGTAGGGTGATATTCAGTTGTTAAACCGTTCCAAACTGGTACGCCAGCAAATTTCCCTAGCTCTTCTACAATATCTTGTCCAAATCCACGATACTCAATACCATCGTACATTCTTCCTAAAACACGTGCAGTATCAGCCATTGATTCTTTTCCGCCAATTTGAGAACCTGAAGGTCCTAAGTATGTTACGTGTGCTCCTTGATCTAGTGCAGCTACTTCAAAAGCACAGCGTGTACGAGTACTTGCTTTTTCGAAAATAAGAGCAATGTTTTTACCTTTTAATAATGGTTTTTCAGTGCCAGCATATTTTGCTTTTTTTAAATCTACTGATAAGTCAAGTAGGTACTTAATCTCCTTCGGAGAAAAATCGAGTAACTTTAAGAAGTTACGATTCCTAAGGTTGTATGCCATAGTTTTATGTTTTTTTATTGTTATTTAATACAAAAATATATAATTATTTTCTACTATTATTTCAAATCTTTCTGGTCATATTCCATGGTAATTTTTGTACCATAGCTTTTGTCTTGTAATTTTTTAGCCTCGGTAATTACTGTTTTTTTACCACCTTTTTCAAGAAATTCAACACAAGCTCTAATTTTTGGAGCCATGCTACCTTCAGCAAAAGTACCTTGCTCAAGGTGTTTTTTTGTATCAGCTACATTAAGAAACTCTAATTTTTCTTCGTTCTCTTTCTTATAATTAGCGTAAACAAAAGGCACATCAGTTAATATGTAGTAATCGTCGGCTTTTACCTTGTTAGCTACCATAGCAGCAGCTAAGTCCTTATCAATTACAGCATCAACTGGGCGAATGTCACCAACTTCGTCTTTATAAACAGGCACTCCACCGCCACCAACAGTAAATACAATATTACCTTCGCGGGCCATTTTTTCAACAGTATCCGAGTTGAAAAAATCTAAAGGTTTTGGCGATGGTACTACCCTACGCCAACCACCTTGTGCTTTAATTTCTTCTTTAAAAATCCAACCTTTATCAGCAGCAAGCTTATCGGCTTCTTCTTTAGGATAAATTTTACCAACTCTTTTTATAGGGTTTTTAAAGGCAGGATCGTCTTTATCAACTAAAACTTGAGTAACTAATGTTACTATGTTTCGTTTAATATTATGCTTGCGTAAAACATTTAATAAACAACGCTCTAGCATATAACCAATTCCACCTTGTGAATCAGCTACACATATGTCTAAAGGCATTTGTGGAATATTATACACTTGTTCTCCAGCATCGTTTCTAAGTAAAATATTTCCTACTTGTGGACCATTTCCATGAGCAAAAATAAGGTTATATCCTTCTTTTAGTAAATAAACTAAATTCTCGAAAGTTTCAGTAGCATTTGCTTCTTGTTCTTCTATTGTACCAACTTGGTCACCTCTTAACAAGGCGTTGCCACCCAATGCGATAACGGCTAAATTATTCATAATTAATTCTTTAATAACATTTGCTGCAAAACTAGAAATATTTAGTGGTTTGATTGTATTGTTTAGAAACTTATTGTATTAGCTAATATGCAGAATAACAACAGTATAGATTCATATGTATTATTAAACATGTTCCTGCATTAAGTAGTTTTGATGCTTTATGTAAAAAAGAGGAAAAGTATTATTGTGATTATTTGCAAATTGCTTATCTTTTCATTCATTTAATTTGTTAATTTAATTATATATTTTTTACTTTTGTTGGCAATGATTTTATCTCGTAAAAGACCCATATTTTTACTGCTTATTTTTTTAGTAATATTTTCTTGCAATAAATTTGGGGGAAATGGGATTAATGAAGGTGTTATGAAGTATAAAATAACCTACCTTGAAGATAAAGCAGATAATCCCTTAATTAGTTTACTCCCTTCGCATCTTGAAATGTTTTTCAAGAATAATTCAGTATCGCTTTGTGTGCAAGGTTGGATGGGTATTTTTGAATCGACATTTATTAAACAAGCAGAAACAGGAAATACTATCACGACACTCAAAATAATGAATAAGAAGTACTATTATATTAGTGATTCGGTTGTTGGCTTTATGGGGGAAACAAAATACAATAATTTACAATTTGAATTTGACGATATAACAAAGAATATATTAAATTTTGAGTGTAAGCATGCTACAGTATTTGTGCCAAGCGAGAATTTTGAATTTGATATATATTATACAAACCATATTGCTATTAACAAACCAAATTGCAATACGGTATTTGAAAAAATACCTGGTGTTTTAATGGAATTTCAAGTTGAAATGAACGGTATACCTATGCATTTAATAGCCACCGAACTGGTTGAAAAAGAAGTTCCTGATAACAGCTTTAATGTACCTGATGGTTTTAAAGAAGTTGAAAAGCAAGAAGTTGATACAATTTTTTCGAGTATTATGTAGTTTTATCTTATCTGAACAAACAATTCTTATTTTATTAATATTAGCTTACTAACTCTTTTTATAATTGAGTAAACATGCTATTTTTGCCTAAATAAAATTATTTAAATGACAAAAAGGTCTCAATCAAAAAGCTCTCAATCAAAAAAAAAGAAGTCAACAATTAAGGGTTTTTCATTTTCAAACGATGAACGTGTAAAAGTAATAACAGGCTCTTTTATACTATCGTTTTCAGTATATGTATTGTTTAGTATAATATCATATTTTTTTACTTGGCAGGTTGATCAAAGTAAATTAGATATTTCTTTTATAGAATTATTTAAAGATGCATCAATTACGGTTGAGAATTGGGCTGGCAAATTCGGAGCTGTTTTAGCGCACGTCTTAGTGCGTAATTGGTTTGGGATAGCCTCTGTAAGCCTAGTGTTTATATTAGGGTTATTAGGATTACGGATGTTGAATTTTAAAATATTACCGTTTAAAAAGTCACTAAAATATACTATAATAATAACTATTTGGCTATCCATTGCACTAGGATTCTTTTTTCACGAATCGGTTTTTCTACCAGGTGGGTCACATGGCTTTTTTATGAGTAATTGGTTGAATTCATTTATAGGAAAAATAGGCACATCTTTTCTTCTTTTAGTAACTCTATTTGGTATTTTGGTATTTTCGTTCGAAGGATTAATCGAAAAAATAAAATTATTTATATATAAGCTTTTTGATTCAAAATTAAGTGAGAATAATATGGCATTTGCTGCCGGTAATGATGACAATATTATAAACGGTAGTAGTAAAGACTTGGAAGAGGATACTGAATTAGATGTAGAAAACAAAAATACTAATGTTGAGAAGGATAGCTCTGGAATTTCTTTTGAAGTTACCAATATGGTAAATGATGAATTGGAAAAAAACATACTTGTTGAAAAGGAAAAAGACGATTTGGATGAATTTGATAATATTGAAACAATTGAAGTAAAGGTTGTTGGCAATAGTAAGTCTGCTGTTGATTTGACTATAGAAAACTCTAATACAACTAATGAACAAGATGGTAATTCTGATAAGGAATTATCGGTTGAGATAGTAAGAAACGAGGATGAAATAGTTAAGAATATAAATATTAACCCGGTTGGAGATTATGACCCAACTCTTGATTTATCAAATTATAAGCTGCCTTCAATAGAGTTATTAGCAGAACATGATTCAAAAAATGTATCGGTTAGTACTGAGGAGTTAAATGCCAATAAAGACAGAATTGTTGAAACCCTTGGGAACTATAAAATTGAATTAGTTGATATAAAGGCTATTGTAGGCCCAACAATTACATTGTATGAAATAGTGCCAGCACCCGGAGTTCGTATTACAAAAATAAAAAATTTAGAAGACGACATTGCTCTAAGTCTTGCTGCACTTGGAATTAGAATTATTGCACCAATTCCTGGTAGAGGTACAATTGGTATTGAGGTTCCAAACTTGAAACCAAAAATAGTTTCTATGCGCTCAATAATTGCATCAAAAGTATTTCAAGAATCAAAATACGAATTACCCTTGGCTTTGGGTAAAACAATTTCAAATGAAACATTTGTTGTCGATTTAGCTAAAATGCCTCATATGTTAGTTGCTGGTGCTACTGGTCAAGGAAAATCGGTTGGTTTAAATGCAATATTAACTTCGCTATTATATAAAAAGCACCCCGCACAGTTAAAACTAGTTTTAGTTGATCCAAAAAAAGTGGAGCTAACATTGTTCCAGAAAATTGAAAAGCATTTTTTAGCAATGTTACCCGATTCTGAGGAGGCTATTATTACGGATACTCAAAAAGTGGTAAATACATTAAATTCATTGTGTGTTGAAATGGATTCTCGCTATGATTTATTAAAAGCAGCTCATGTACGTAATTTAAAAGAGTATAACGCAAAATTTATTTCCAGAAAATTGAATCCGGAAAATGGACATAAATTCCTTCCCTATATTGTGGTTGTTATCGACGAATTTGCAGATTTAATTATGACTGCTGGTAAAGAAGTGGAATTGCCAATTGCACGCTTAGCCCAGCTTGCAAGGGCTATTGGAATACATTTAATTATTGCTACACAGCGACCTACCACAAATATTATTACAGGTTTAATTAAAGCGAATTTCCCTGCAAGGCTTGCTTTTAGAGTAACCTCAATGATGGACTCTAGAACAATTCTTGATTCACCAGGAGCAAATCAACTAATAGGTAGGGGAGATATGTTAATATCACAGGGGAGTGATATTGTGCGTTTGCAATGCGCCTTTGTTGATACACCTGAGATTGAAGAGATAACAAATTTTATTCAAACTCAACAATCATACCCAACACCTTATTATTTACCAGAATATGTTGATGAGAGTTCTAATTCTGAAGTTGGCGAAGTAGATTTATCTAAACGTGATGTCATGTTTGAAGATGCTGCTCGTATAATTGTGGCTAACCAGCAAGGTTCTACGTCATTAATTCAGCGTAAGTTTTCAATAGGTTATAACCGAGCAGGTAGAATTATTGATCAACTTGAAGCAGCAGGAATTGTTGGTTCTTTTGAAGGTAGTAAGGCTCGTCAGGTGCTTATACCCGATGAGTATAGTTTAGAGCAATTGTTTAATAATTTGAATAGTAAATAGAATATAAATGATTAGATTATGAAAAAGATATGTATTGTAATAGTATTGGGATGTGTTGTTTTTAGTTCTTTTGCACAAAAAGATGCATCCACGTTAGATATCCTGAAAAGGGTTGAGAATAAAGGAATTGCTTATAAAACAATTAAATCTAAAATTGAGTATAAGCTTGAAAATAATCAAGATAATTCGGTAGAGGAAGTTAAAGGGAGCGTAGTTATTAAAGGTAACAAATTTCGCTTGTCAATTGATGAAACGGTCTCTTTTTCAGATGGTAAGACAAAGTGGGTGTATTTAAATTCAAGTAATGAGGTAAATATTACAGATGTAGTTTCTATTGATGAAATGCAACCTGAAGAGAAATTTATGAATGAACCTCTTTCGGTATACTCTTTATATAAAACTAGTTTTAAATATAAAACTTTTGGCGAGCAAACAATAGAAGGTAAGTCTTATACAGTAATTGACCTAACGCCAGAAAGCCTCGATAAGCCGTATTTTAAAATCAGATATTGGATTACGAAAGATACAGATATTTACGCAGTAAAGTATTTTCAGAAAGATGGTATGCGCATTACAGTATATTTTACAGAATTAAAAGTAAATGAAAAAATTCCAGATAGTGATTTTGTATTTAGTGAGAAAGATTATCCAGATGTCGAGATTATTGATTTAAGATAAAAAAAATGAGGAGCAAAGCTCCTCATTTTTTTATTGTATGTTTTTTATAATGTCGCCAATAGCTGTCTTAACATTTTCAAAAGCACTGTCGTCTTTAACTACATAATTTGTCGCATTTTCCCTAACAAAGTCATAAACTAAATTTCCATCTTCCTGTCCCGATAGTATTATAACTTTTGCTTGAGGGTTTATGTTATGTATCTCTTTAAGTATATCAAGACCATTTTTTGCATTAGGATTTTCACTGTTCAAATAATAATCAAGAACAATTACATCCGGATTTAAATGCATATGATTTATGCATTCTTCGCCTGACTGAAAAGATACAATATTATAATCAGAATTATCAACTAATGACTCTTTTAGCATTTCTAAAAAGATGAAATCATCATCTACTAAAATGATATTATATTTACCTTCCATGTTACTCTTTTTTTGATTAACTAAGATATTAAAAATTATACAATATTAATATAATTTGGCAATAAAGTCATGTGAAAAATTCTATTTGTTGGCTTAATGATAATTACCTTATTTCATTACAAAATAAGTTATAGTTTGTTTAAGTTTTTCAGGATTAAATGGTTTTATTATGTAATCATCCATTCCATTTTTTAATGCAATGTCTTTTTCGCTTTGTAAAGCATGTGCTGTCATGCCTATAATAGGTATTTTATTAATTGGCGATTTCATTTGGTTTCTTATATGAATAGTGGTCTCGTGTCCATCCATTTCTGGCATTTGTATATCCATTAAAACTACATGATAATGTTTGCTTTCAAGAGCCTTTATGGCTAATTTTCCATTTTCTGCTATATCTACGTGGTACATATCACCCCATGATAAAATTGTATCTTTTGCTAGTTCCTGATTTATTTCGTTGTCCTCAACCAATAAAATATCAATACTTCCACTAGATAGTTCGGTATTATTATCTTTTATGTTTATCGTTTTTGCAGGTGAATTTTCTGATATGGTGTAAGGAATTTGAACATAAAAGGTCGTTCCTTCATTTACTTTACTTTCTAGTGTAATGGTACCTTCTTGCAATTCAATTAGTCTTTTTACTATTGATAAACCAAGCCCAGTACCACTGTATTTATTTTTGCTATGGTTTTGCACTTGCATAAAACTTTCAAAAATAATCTCTTGTTGTAATTCATCAATCCCAACACCTCTATCAGCTATAATATATGTAACAATACAGTTTTTACCTTCGATACTGCTTTGCATTTCTATGGAAATAGGTTTATTTATTGGTGAAAATTTTATGGCGTTACTTATTAAATTAGAAAGTATTTGTGATAAGTGGTTTTTGTCTCCAATTACATATTCTGGAATATTTGGATCTATATGTATTTCAAGAGTATTACTTTTTTCTTCAGCATATATGTGTAATTTAGAGATAGCCTGTGTGACAATATTAACTGGATTAAAAGGTAGTTTTTCAACAAGCATTTTACCAGCTTCAATTTTAGAAAAATCTAATAAATCATTAATAATAACTAATAAATTATCGCTAGCCTGTATAATATTTTCAAGATATTTTATGTTGCTTTTTGAGGGGTTATTGCTATCCATTAGCTTAGCATAGCCAATAACTGCATTTAAAGGCGTTCGTAATTCATGTCCTACATTTGCCAGAAATTCGCTTTTAAATTCGCTATGCTTCTCTGTAGTAATTTTAGATTTTAGCAATTCGGCATTTACATCTCCAAGTTTTTCTTTTTGTTTAACTATCTCATGTTGATGTTTATTTGATTTTTTTATTGTATTGGTTAGCCTTCTATATAGATAAATAGCTATAATTAATAGAATAAGAAGTGAAAATGCAGAAGTTGATATTAGTACAATTATATTACGTCTCTTTTTTAATTGAAGTTTTTGAAAACTATCTCTTTGTGTTAGTAGTTTAATTTCCTGTTCTTTCTTCTGATTTAAAATTAAAGTTTCATATTTGGATGTTTGAAGTCTGTTCTGATCTTGTAGTACTGAGTCTTTGCTAATAATAGCTTTGTTTAGAGAAATTGCAGCTGATTTAAAGTCTTTTTCTAGAATATTAGCCTCAGCTATTAATTGGTAACAATTGTACAGTTGGTAGTTGTTGTGTTTATTTAAACTTATACTTTTATTTATATACTTAATGGCTTTTTTGGTTTTTTTTTGCAGAAGTAGTATTTCACCTTTATTACAATATAGTACTGACAAACCAGCTTTGGAGCCAATTTCATTAAATAGTTTCTCAGAGAGTTCTATGTATGAATTAGCTGATTTGAAGTCGTTTAATTTTGCACCGTATATAAATCCTATTTCACAATATGTTTTTGCAATTTCTTTTTTATTATTTAATTCCTCGAAATATTTATTAGCTTCAAAGTAAAAATCTAGGGCTTTTCCATATATTTCAGTACTACTATATATATTTGCAATGCCAGCTAAAGCATTGGCAAGGTTATGTTTATTTTTTGCAGTTTTTTCAACTTCAATAGCTTCATGGTAATAATCTAGCGCAATATCATATTTACCCCAAGTTGAGTATACGTCACCCAGTTTAATTAGACTAGAGCTTAATAATTCATTGGAACCATATTTTTTTCTATCTTCTAAACCTTTTATTATGTATTGAATAGCTGTTGAGTAGTCTCCTAATTCTTCAAAAACAATACCTATGTTATTATTAGTTGTTGCAATGCCAATATAGTCTTCATTTAGAGTTCTGTAATATATAGATTCGTTGTAGAATTCAAGTGCTTTGTTGTATTTGTTCCATTCCAAATAAAGAGCACCCAAATTGTTTGTAACATTAGCAATGCTTTTGTAATCGTTGTGTTTTTTTGCAATGTAGAGTGCTCGTAGGTAACATGATGATGCATTGTCATAATCTCCTGATCTGAAGTGAAGTATGCCCATGTTTATAAGCGGACCTGTTTTTAATAGTTCATTTCCTGAGTTTTCAAATATTAACAATGCTTTTTCAAGCATTTTTATAGACTCAATGTTATTCCCTAAATGCTGATGAAGCATGCCAAGATTATTATAAATATTACCAACTTCATTAAAATTACCTTGTTCTAAGAATAATTCTAAAGCCTCTTGGTAGTAACTAATTGTTTTATTCGTATTTCCTTTTCTAAAGTTAATAGAACCCAGTAATTTAAAAGCTCTTGCTTTGTCGGAAGGTCTGTTTAATTCATTTGCTAATTCAATAGTTTTGTTTGCATATATTACAGCTGAGTCGAGATAATTAACAGAGTAGCATGTTGTAATTTTTAATAAAATCTCAATTTGCGAAGCTTTGTCAGATTTATCTAATTCTGTTTTTAAGCTATCAACATTGCTTGCAAACAAAATGTTAATTCCAAGAAAGAGTAATATGGAGAAATATAATTTGTACACTAGTCTAGTTATTTTCTAAAATTAATTTTAGTTCTTCCGAAGCTTTTATCCAATATTCTTTAATTTCGGCAAGCAATATAAGTAGCTCATTTGTTGCTTTTGAATCTCTGGAAATTAATTCTATATTTTTTGCATTTTCTTGCATTTGCATCATGCCTAAATACCCAAATTTTGGCTTTAAAGAGTGAGCTTTGTTTTTTACAGATTCAAAATTACCTTTTTTTATTGAATCCTCAATTCCTTTTATTTCATTGGGTATACTATTGAAGCACATACCAACAATTTTTACAATTTTTTCTGTATTATTCTGGTAAATCTTTTCAAGACTACTTAAACTTATATATGTATATTCGTGGTTTGATAACACGGATTCATCCTGCCTAGAACTTATTGTTGCTCCATTATCTAGTTTTTTATCTGAACCATAATAAACTATTTTAGTAAATAGTTCTTCTGGATCAAAAGGTTTTGAAATGTAGTCATCCATGCCTTTTTCAATGCAATTTTCCTTTTCATTTTTTAATGCATGTGCAGTCATTGCAATAATTGGAATATTACATTTAGGTTCTGGAAGTTTCCTTATCTCACATGTTGCTTCATGTCCATCCATTTCAGGCATTTGAATATCCATTAATACTAAATCAAATTTCTTATCTTTAACTTTATTAAGGGCAATTAATCCGTTCTCAGCAACTTCAATTTTTATGTCTTTATTCCACGATATGATTGTATCATAGGCTAACTGCTGATTTATTATATTGTCTTCTACCAATAATATATTAAGTGTTTTAATAGACTTATTATCAACAATGCTTTTTTTGTGCTTAATGTGTGAAATTTTCTTATTTACGCCTTCTTTTAGTAATATGTAAAAGGTAAACGAAGTACCTTTGTTAACTTCGCTATCTACAGATATTTCTCCTTTTTGAAGTTCAATGAGCTGTTTAACTATTGATAATCCCAAGCCTGTACCACCATATTTGCGAGTAGTATTACTCTCACCCTGTGTAAAGCTTTGGAAAATGTAATTTAGCTTATCTTTTGGTATGCCAATGCCATTATCTTCAATTTTAAACAAAATTTTAATTTCATCCCCAACAGGTTGCCCTAATGTTGTTACAAGACGAACAGTCCCATTTTCTTGAGTAAATTTAATAGCATTTCCCAATAAATTTATTAGAATTTGATTTAACCGAACAGGATCTCCTATAATTACCTTTGGGATATCATTGGAAATTTCATGTTTAATTATAATATTTTTCTCTCTAGATTTAACACTAAGCGTATTAATTGTATGAATTATTAAGTTCTTAAAGTCAAACTCAATTTGTTCTAGAGTAAGCTTGCCCGATTCAATTTTAGAGAAATCTAAAATATCTTTAATTACCACTAATAAATTATCTCCTGAAGCTCGAATATTATCAATATATTTTGTTTGGGTTTTATCTAAAGAAGTATCGAATAGCAGGTTCGTAAAGCCAATAATTGCATTTAAAGGTGTTCTAATTTCATGACTTGTATTAGCTAAGAATATTTCTTTTAGCTTACTACCTTCTTTAATTTCCTTGTTGGCTTTCTCTAATTCAAGTTTCTGATTATTAATAATATCTAAGGCACTTTCAAGCTCGCTCTTTTGAGTTTCTATTTGGCGAAGTGCTTTTTGTAGCATTATATGATGCTTGCTCGATTTTTTGAATGCGAGTTCAAGTTCGCTTTTTTGAGCTCCAATTTCATCAACTTGTTTTAGTGCGTAATTACGCTGATCTTCTAGTTTTTTTTGATGCGCAAAATGCATTTTCTCTTTGTTGTGAGAAACTACCTCTTGTGAAATTATAAAAATACCAACAAGTTCGTTATTCTTTAAAAAAGGCGTGAAAATAAGATCGTGTCTTCTTCCTATTTCGTTTTCTTGCTCTTCAATTAGTTTAATGGAGATTGTTTTTTTAAACTTTTTACAAGATTCAAAGTATCTATCAATACTTTCAAAGCGAGTGAACGAAGAAACATGCTCCCCTAGTTTAAGAGATATTAAATGACTTTGGTTTTCAACGCTCGGAGATGTAGAAAGAAGCAATCCTTCTGTATCAAAAAATAAAGCCTGAGTATTTTTCTGTATTATATTATTGTAATCAAATGGTACATTAGTCAATGTTTTATTTTTTATAACTAAAAATACTAGTAAGATAATTATTAATAAAAATAACAGACTTGTTATAACTATATAGATTACTTCCATGCTCGTATTTAATCAGATATTAAAGTAACTTAACTGAATAGCTGCGAAATTTAACAGATATAATAGATATTATCAAACAAATAGCACTTATTTTCATCTAATAATTGCTTTATTATATTTGTATATATTTTAGTCTAAATGTGATTTGTAATATAATTACAATTCTTTTTTATCTTTCTGTTCCAGCTTTTTTTTAATTTGATTAAATAATAAAAGTACAATTGTTAATAAAACAGGATCCGTTTTATTGGCTTATGCAATTGGAATATTCATAGGTAATATTGGGGTACTCAATAAAGTTGATGGTCTACTGAAAATACAAGATAACTTCATTAGGAATAATTATCTTTCTATTTAAACGAGTTAATAGCTTGAAATTTACTTTTCAGATAGGTATGTATTTTATATTGGTATTTTGTGTGGTTGTGGCATCTATGGCTAAGCTAACAGATATTTATATATATCTTGATACACATTTAAAAAGTTGGCGCGTTAGCATAATGGTGGGTGAAACAGTTTATAAGACATTTTCACAAGATCCTAATACAAAGGGTTAAAAAGTTCTATAATAATTCCTTTTCATATAGCTTGAAGTTTGATATCTCCATGTTTTTGCGTAATTGAGAGAAACGAAGCAATCTCAAAGCATTGGTAGTATTACTGTTGAAATTACATCACTACTTTCATACTAAAAGCTGCCAAGTGTTCTAGCCAAGAGCGATAGTTAATAGTATAATTGTGTTTTTAAAACAAAAAGTTCATGCCAATGTAAAAACCTTTATCACCATCTTGCGTGGCCATAGGTACTCCGTAATCGGCAGAAATAATAAAGTTTTGATTCATGGCTACATGGAATCCAGCACCATAACTT
>JAUXEM010000228.1 GCA_030620515.1 Salinivirgaceae bacterium | reverse complement strand
TGTCGAAGAATGAAGCAGATGGTTTTCGGACCAGATGTAAATTTGAGTTATAAAAAATTTACTGTTGATAAGAATGGCGATATTCGATTTGGAATGGCTGCCATAAAAAATGTAGGAGAAGGGGCTGTTGAAAATATTATTAATGAGCGCGAAGCTAATGGACCATATAAAAACATTTACGATTTTGTTGAACGTGTAGAATTACGTTCGGTAAACCGAAAAACCTTTGAAGCATTGGCACAAGCCGGTGGGTTCGATTTGTTTAATGAAGTAGAGCATCGTAGCCAGTTTTTTGAGAAAAATGATAATCGTGAAACATTTATTGAAAGTATTCTTAGGTATGGTAATTTATTTAAAAACGACCTTAATAATAATCAGAATACTTTGTTTGGTGCAATGGATGAAGATGTGGAGATATCAAAACCTCCAATTTTACAAGCTGAGCCATGGGGCAATTTAGAAACCTTAAATCGTGAAAAAGAGCTTGTGGGTATTTATCTTTCAGCGCATCCGCTCGACGAATATAAAATTGAAATAAATAGCTTTTGCAATGGTGCATTGGCCGATTTAAACGATTTAAATAAGCTTAAAGACAAAGATTTTTCGGTAGGAGGAATTATAACAGCCGTTCGCTCAGGAATGACTAAAAATAATAAGCCCTTTGGTGGCTTTACTATTGAAGATTACAGTGGATCGCATGAGTTAATGTTCTTTGGTAAAGATTATTTAGAATACAAAAACTATTGTACGGCGGGTTATACTCTTTTTGTGAAAGGGAAAGTGCAAGAGCGTAGGTGGGGTAAAGAGGAAATTAAACCTTTGGAGTTTAAAGTTACATCAATTCAAATGCTTGGCGATTTGCGCGAGAATTTGCTCAAAAGCATAGCTATAAAAATACCTATCGACAGAATAGATGAGGCTTTAATTAAAGATTTGATTGAAAAGGTTGAGGCAAATGAAGGAAAGGCAATTCTAAAATTCCTGATTTTTGAACCGGCAAAGAAAATTTGGGTGCAAATGTTTTCACGAACATACCGAATTGATGTTACTAATGACTTTATTGATTATCTGGATAATCACCCGGTGTTTGAATATAAATTAGATTAGTTTGAATTAAGTTAATGAGTGAGTATGGTTGTTTCTGTACTTAAGACACTTAAAAACTTTAGGCATTTGTTAAAATGTTAATTAATAGTTGACAATAAATGTTTGTTAAATACTTTTGCAAACATTTATTCGTATATATTTGTACTTATAGATACAAAACAAACTTAAAAAGATATAGAAATGGCAATTCACGTAACAGATGCAGATTTTGAGGAAGTAGTATTGAAATCGGATATTCCTGTAATGGTTGACTTTTGGGCCGAATGGTGTGGGCCTTGCAAAATGATAGGACCACTTGTTGAGGAACTTTCAACCGAATTTGAAGGAAAAGCTAAAATGGTTAAAGTAGATGTAGATAACAATTCTGGTACTGCAATGAAATTTGGTATTAGAAATATCCCTACTTTACTGTTTTTTAAAGGCGGAGAAGTAGTTGACAAACAAGTAGGTGTTGTAGCTAAAGCTGCATTAGCTGAAAAAATTAACAATCTACTGTAGTTTTTACACACATAAAGGAATTTATCCGGTAAGTGTATCGTAATGTTACATTACCGGATTTGTTATTTTATAGTGTTTGTACGAAAATTTGGATAATAAAGAGTTTTTTTAAGAGGGCTACTTAACTATTCGCATTAATAAATAACCTGTTCATATCTTAATGATTAGGGTTTTGTCATAATACTCACTACTGAATTTCACTATTTATTATAATGAAAAGCTTACAGGAAATATTTAGCTTCGAACAATTTGACCATCTAGAGTGGGTCTCTGGGCAAGTGGTGGAAGGGTTTATTACTGGTATGCATAGGAGCCCTTATCATGGTTTTTCAGTTGAATTTGCCGAACACAGGTCATACAACGAAGGCGATTCAACTAAACATATTGACTGGAAACTTTATGCACGTACCGATAAGCTTTTTGTAAAAAGATACGAGGAAGAAACCAATTTACGATGTATGGTAGTTATTGACACTTCATCGTCAATGTTATTCCCGTTCAATGAAAAAAGTAAAATAAATAAACTAAACTATTCCATTTATTCTGCAGCAGCATTAATCTATTTGCTACGTAAGCAACGCGATGCTGTTGGTTTAACTTTATTCTCCAATGAAATTGAATTAAAAACACAAGTTAAGCTTTCGGAAACACATGCCAAAATGTTATATGCTGAGCTTAATAAGTGTTTAAATAAAAATAATAACGATTTTAATAAAACAACCGATGCTGTTGGCGCATTGCATCAAATAGCGGATAGTATTCAAAAAAGATCATTGGTTATTTTATTTAGCGATATGTTTAGCAATGATATAGATAAACTTTTCGCTGCAATTGAACATTTACGATACAACAAACATGAGCTTATTCTTTTTCATGTTACCGACAAACAACAAGAAGAACATCTATCGTATCAAAATCGTCCTATCAAATTTGTTGATATGGAAACTGGTATAGCTCAAAAGTTGAATCCAAACGATATCCGCAAGCAATACACTGAAAATTACCAAAGCTTCTTAAAGGAACTTCGTTTAAAATGTGGGCAGTATCAGGTTGATTTAGCCGAAGCCGATATTAATGGTGATTTTCGCGATGTACTTATTCCTTTTTTGGTAAAAAGGAAAGGATTGTATTAAGGGGTATACTCCCCGCACCTTTGTGCGTATAGAACATAAAATACTCCATTGTAATACCTCCTCATCTTGCTGCGAGGAGTTTCATGTGTATTTTTAAAAAGCATATTCTTTTAAATTTCACATCAAATTTTATTTTGGTCAATGCTAGTTTTATAGAGCTATGAATTACCTCCAATCTTACATACTTATTGTACATTGCAATATCTATTATTGATTATGTTAGTTATATTTTGTAATTTGTAAATGCTAAGTAATTCGAGATAATATGAATAAGAAAGTTGTTATTTTAGGTGGGGGCATGGTTGGTAGTACTATTGCTATAGAACTAAGTAAACAGTATGATGTAACCGTTGTTGATATTTGTGATAATGCATTATCCAAACTAAAAAGATGCTTTGGAATTAATTGCATAAAAGCCGATGTTTTAGATAGAAAAAAACTTGAAAAATTACTTGTTCCATTTGATTTGGTTGTTGGAGCCATGCCTGGTGAAATTAGTTTTGAGCTTATAAAGCGTGTTATCGAGGCTAAGAAAAATATGGTTGACATTTCATTCCTGCCCGAAGATCCTTTTGAATTAGACGAAAGGGCTAAGCACAATAAAGTAAGCATTGCTATTGATTCAGGTCTTGCACCTGGAATTAGTAATATGATTCTTGGCTATCATTACAAAAGCATGAAAATTGATAGATACGAATGCGTGGTAGGTGGCTTGCCTTTAGAACGTGAATGGCCTTGGGAATATAAAGCTGGTTTTTCACCCGCCGATGTTATTGAGGAGTATGAGCGCCCAGCCAGATTTATGGAGAATGGAGTGCAAGTTACTAAAGAAGCACTTTCAGACCCTGAATTAATAGATTTTAAAGGTATTGGAACACTTGAGGCCTGGAATAGCGATGGTTTGCGAACTTTGCTTAAAACTGTTAAAGTTCCAAATATGATTGAGAAAACATTACGCTATCCTGGGACTATTGAATATTTAAAGGTTCTAATGAAAAGTGGATTCTTTTCGCAGCGTGCTATTGATGTAAAGGGTGTAAAAGTTAGACCTATCGATGTTACATCGAAACTGTTAATGCCAATGTGGGAACTTAAAAAGGGGGACGAGGATTTTACTATTTTACGAGCAAAAGTACAGGGTGACGAAAATAGCGAACTTTCGGTTTATGAATATAATTTATTCGATAAGTATGATCAAAAATCAGGTATTCACTCTATGTCGCGCACAACAGGTTATGCTTGTAGTGCTGTGGCTGAAATAATGTTGGCAGGAGAGCTGAAAATGCATGGCATAATTGCTCCAGAAGTAATTGCCCAGCAAGAAGGAATGTTTGCCAAAATAATCTCCTACCTTGAAGATAGAGGAGTTTGTTTTAATGTTGATAAAAAGATTTAAAAATACTGTTAGGAATTATAATTCAATAAATAAAAATATTCACCACACCCGCCATGTCTACCGACTAGGCAGGCTGTGTGACTTCTGTCGGGCAGGAATTACTCGGATTAACACCGATAATTTTCTCTTTTTTAATCTGTGAAAATCTGTGTTCAGCTAGTGGTAAAATACATTACTATCTTTTTTCACCAAAATAAAATTCACCACAGATTAGTCAGATTAACACCGATAACTTTTTCTTTTTAATCTGTGAAAATCTGTGTTTATCTTGTGGTGAAGTAAAAATCAAATTATTTTCTTTAATTCTCGCGCATCACAAACTCGTCGTATTCAATTTCAAACTTTAATTTGTGCTTAGATTCCTCCTGTGCCAGAGTCATGAAAATTGATTTTGTCTCAGCATTAGGAGCTTTGTCGGCTAAAGTCATATAAAGTTTAAAGGCCGATTTTTCTTTCTTCATTGCTACAACCAAGGCATCACCGTAAGTCATATCTGGTGTTATAGTTACATTAACTATGTAGTCGCTAATTTTCAAGTCGGCTACTTTTTCGGCTTCAAGCGTATAATGTTTCTCGCTTTTAATTTTCATTAGTTTGGCTTTATGCCCCATTTCTTCTTTAGCAAATTCTACAAAAATCTTTTTCATGTCGCTTGTTGTAGCTTTGTTGGCTAATTCGCTATAAAAATCAACTGCTTTTTCTTCTTCGCTAATGGCGAAATCTAATATGTCATCTATGTTATCAAAATCGTTCATAATATTGGGTTTTAGTAACTGGCTAATTGTTAGTTACTACAATCAGCCAGTTTAGTTTTTTAATGTTTATTTCGTTTGTATAAGCCTAGTGCATATTTGAATGAACTATTTTCCAGTTTGCGAGACTTGTTATTCGCACAAAAAATCACGTAACTAATTGGTAGTATTGGCTTTGCAGGGTGTTAGTTGCTGGTATTTTTTAAATATAAATTGAATAAATATCCAAATGAAATATTATCAAAACAATCTTATGAGAACTCATTGAAAAGAACAAATTTTAGCTATCAATCTAAATTATCAATAATCTTCTCTATTGAATTCTTATTGTTACATCTCTTTATTCTATTAAAACCAATAATCAATCCTTTAATTGCACCATATTTTATAATAGCCTGTTTAGCATATTCTGAGCAAGAAGGTGTAAAGTTACATTCAACCTTAAACACCATTACACCTCCACCGCATGCTTGATATTATCGATTATACTAGCCAACAGCCATTTCATTTTTATCTGCC
>JAUXEM010000267.1 GCA_030620515.1 Salinivirgaceae bacterium | reverse complement strand
GTATTTTTCTTCAAAGCTTACTTCAAACGGACTTATTAATTCTTTAATTTTTCCATAATTAGATTCAATACTTGCACCAGCTGGTTTTTTATCCAAATTAGATAAAATATCTCTTACGTCTTTTAGCGTTAAAACTATGGACTCACAGCCCTTTATTGCTTCTAATTTAGAAATTAAAAAACTCCAATAGTCAGACTCTGTTGTAGATGGTTCAAGCTCGCTAACTAATATCTGCGAATCAATTAACTCATTTACAAAATCAAGAGCTTCATTTTGTGTAATATCATCTTCTACTATAAGTGCAGTTAAATCTTCAATAAGACAACCTAGTTCAGCTCTTTCTAAAATTTTTTCTACATAAATATTCTTATCAATAGCAGTAACCTGATGCAATCGTCTACTCTTTTCACCATAAGTATATTCCACATAGCGAAGCTTTTCACCCGAAGGATAGATACTATTATTTGGGAAGAATTTTAGTTGATTCTTAATTTCACTTTTTTTGGAAAGCTTCTGTCCTAAAGCGCAAGCAAAATTCATATCGGGTCGGGTAACTCTATACTTTTTATCTTTATTTCCGTTTTGCGATTCTTGATTGCTATTTTCTTCCTTTAGTTTTGTTGTGCATAGTCCGGCAAATAAACCAAAAGGTGTACTTCGTGTACTCATTCTAGCTAAATAGCGATATAATGACTGCTTTAGCTTATCAAGTTCTTTTCCTTCTTTTACATTGCCACCATGCCATTTTAGCATCTCACTATAAAGTTCAGGACTAGCAATATACAATGCTTCTTGAAAATTGGTTTGTTTACACAATTCTTCTAAAGTAGTATTATTGGAAACTAATTTCTTAAAATAAGCTAAAGAAAAACAAGGCGTTCGTAAAACTATATTTGAAAATGGAGAATAAGTTTTATTCATTATTTGTGTAATCTTTTAAAATTTATGACAATAGCAAGCAACGATCCCAATCGGGATCAATATTATTTTCCCAACAGTAAAGAGCTAAACCTATACCAGAAACACCTTCCAACAAGTTGGTTTCATTTACCCAACCCTCTTTGCCGTGCCATGCCTTGTAACCAGCAATACCATCTTTGTGAATTGCCATTTTTTTTGTTTCATCGAACCAAAACTGAGCCGCTTCCTTAAATACTTCGTTATTGGTATATAAGTACATTCTATGAAAAACTAGACCAATACCTGCCGTACCATGGCACAATCCAGCATCTAGCACACTATTCTGCTTCAAATCTCTTCGCTTAGTACATTTCGTTAAAATGCTCATAGCAAACTCTTCCCATTCTTTGTTTTTGGTAATTATACCTGCTTGATACAAAGCAATCCCATTGCCTAAATCCCCATAACACCATGCTAACCTAGATGAGGTTAATGGAATTTCATTTGAAATAGCACCTGTAAAAACCGAATTATATTCTCCATTCTCAGGCAACTTACTATTCAATAAGTATTGAACACTTCCTATTAGTAAAACCTTGGCTTTTTCTGTATTTACACCTTGCTCAACGGCTCTTGCCAGATATACAATTATACTGGATATACCATGAGATAGAGAAAGATTGTAGCCTTTTGCACCTGTCTCATGATTTATTACCGAAATGAACTTAATAGCTCCATCGTCTTTCTGAATAGCAATTTTATCCAAACCGTCCACTAAGTCGCTTAAATACTTTCTGTGTTTTTTATTTGAGGTTCGCAATAAAAAATAAACCCCAATACCAATTGCCCCATGCAAATAATCGTAATTACCAATAGTAATTTGCTGCATCATCCATTTATAAAGATATTCATCGGTCTCTCCAAACACCTCATTCATATCTACCTCAATCACACCCTGTTCATTAAAGTAAGAAAATAGCCAACTGAGTCCGGCCAAACCATTACAAAAAGTTAAATCTACTTCTTGATTTGAAACCAATTCGAAATAGTTATCTAATTCCTCTTCTAAATCAACAACATACCCAGTTGCTACAATCTGCCTAAACAATAGCATTCCAGCACTACCCCCAAGTGGAGCAATTGTTTTATTAGATTCACAAGAAAGGGTTTCTATCAGTTTTAAATAATTCATAGCTAAACCTATTATCACAGATGACTTATTGGCATTTTAAATAGCTTTTTATTAAAATTATAATCGCTATATAAAAAATAAATATTACCATTTCGGAATTGTACTTTTTCAGGAAATATATAATCTTTTAAAATGTAGGTTTTTTCAACACTACCTTGTTGCATATTAATTTTATCGATATGCACTATGCCATTCTTTTTCCATAAAGAATAAAAATCACCAGTGCCCTTATCAACCTCAATGGAATAAACTTTTTTATTTAAATGAAATGTAATTATCTGTTCATTAATTAACTCTCCTTTTGCATTAAAAAGGGACATAAATCCGTTTAATAAATCGAAAACACAAAAACTCTCTCCAAATTTAACCAAAGGGCTGTAAAATGGTTTAATAGTAACTTTATCAAAATACTGTCCCCATTGAAAGTAAAGCCTTAACTTACGCAAATCATCAATTGTTAGTTCGCCCACATAGTTTATAGTAGGATAACTCATTTGCTGCTTCTTCACTTCTACTGAATTTCTATATCGTTCTTGATGGTAGATTTCAGCAATTAGCTTTCTATCTTTTGTCTTTTTATTAATACTGTAATAATTCAGTTTTTGATTATTTAAACTGAGTTCTTCAAAAATAAATAAGTTTCCAGTGTGAGCGACAATTGGCAGTATGATAGTTGAATATTCTCTTTTATGTAGAGCTGAATAAAACGAAAGTTGATTGCCATCGGTATATATTTGACGTAAAGAATCGTTTAGCGCTAAATGCGTATTTCCTAATCCATCTTCAAGTAGCTTACAAAAGCTATTTTTATTCAAGGTTAAATTATCAACTATTAGCTTATCAGCAGAAAGATAACGCAATTCATACTTCGCCGTATCTTTCAACAACAAAAGCATTTCATCCTTCCCAATCAATTCATAATCGTAAACCCAAACACGGTCTGGTTTAACAACCTGCCATCGCTTGCTTTCAACAATATCAATGGAGCTTAAATAATTAGGATTCATTTCTAAAACTATTTCCAAATAGATAGAATCGCCAAACACAATCCTATTAGCAAGATGTACTTTTTGCTCTTTATATGAGACATGTGATATTATAAGTGCATTAGTATTTTTTGGCACTCTTATCTGAAAAAAACCATTACTAGTTGAAATTGCACCACCAATGTCTTCCTTATAAAATATATGAGCATTCTCAATTGGATGACTATTTTCATTTATCACATGACCTAAAATAGTCAAATTTGACTCTTGAGCTATGATATTTAATGACAGTAAATAAAATGAAAGTAAAATAAAATGCTTTTTTTTCATATCAATAGGTAATAAAAAAGAAGGGAATTATCCCTCCTTTAAAGATAGTGATTATTAGCAAGTACTTTCACCTCCGCAGGTATTATGTGAACCTACAGCATGATTAACACCAACCCAACCTGCATTCTCATACTTTGAATTCAAGCCACCCTTAACATTCATCATCTCAACTTCATTAAGTTTAGATACTGTCTCTTTGTTTAAGCTTAGCTTTTTGTTAAAAACTTTCTTTTTCATAATAATATTGGTTTTTACCTTACTTTAAAAGTAGGTGAAGGTAAACCTACAAAACTTTTAGGTCTTCTTTGGTTTTGCACTACCAAAGATAAGCCTGTACGGAATCGCCTTACAACTCTTTGCATTTTTATGTAATTTACAGCGATTCTAAATAAGGGGGGGGGTAATTTATGGCGGTCATCTGCTTTTACATAATAGGTATGTCGACTACGGCTATGGTGTATTTTAACTTTGTATAAGGTCTCAATTTTTCTCTTGTAAATTGTAACACGGCATGGTGTTATGCCTAAATACTTGGCAAATTCGGCTCTATTACCTGTGCACTCTTGTAAAACACAATTGCAAAAACGGTGGGCTATGTCTAAAACTTTTAATTCGGTCATTGCTATTAAAGTTTAAATTTGACTATTAACAATACGCTGTATTATTGCACATTATTAATTATTCATTGTCAAT
>JAUXEM010000136.1 GCA_030620515.1 Salinivirgaceae bacterium | reverse complement strand
TTAACTCCTAAAAAAGAATATCGATTTGATGGTAATCTACATGGTGGAGAACGACCTTTCGTATTCTCTGAAGAATATGAAAAAGTACTACCAATGGATATCCTACCCGTTCATTTGATTAAATCGATTATGATTGAAGATATTGATTTAATGGAACAATTAGGTATATATGAGATTGGCGAAGAAGATTTTGCACTATGCGAATTTGTGTGCACTTCAAAAATTGAAGTACAAAAAACTATTCGTCAAGGATTTGATTTAATGATACGTGAAACGAGCTAAATATATATCTGATTATGAAATTTATTAGAAAACAGTTAGATAACATAAAGCCAACCTTCGAAAAAGGCGGAAAATTAGCTCCGTTTCGTTCGTTGTTTGATGCAATTGAAACTCTCTTTTTTGTTCCAAATAAAACTTCCCAGTCAGGTGTTCATATTCATGACAGCAACGACTCAAAAAGGTCGATGATTATAGTTGTTTTAGCTATGATTCCTGCTTTACTTTTTGGAATGTGGAACACTGGAAACCAGCACTTTTTATCAATAAATGAAACAGTAACTTTATGGCCAGCTTTTTGGTATGGCTTTTTTCAAGTACTGCCAATTATTATTGTATCGTATGGTGTTGGATTAGGACTTGAAATTGTGTTTGCTCAGTTGAGAGGGCATGAAGTTAAAGAAGGATTTTTTGTTAGTGGCATGTTAATTCCACTAATTATGCCCGTAAATACTCCATTATGGATGGTAGCTGTTGCTACAGCCTTTGCAGTAATTATTGGCGTTGAAGCTTTTGGTGGTGCTGGCATGAATATCCTTAACCCTGCACTTACAGCCAGAGCATTTTTATTCTTTGCATACCCGTCGCACATGAGTGGCGACGCAGTTTGGATTGCAGAAAAAGCAGATGGTTTTTCAGGAGCAACTCCTCTTGCTGATGCAGCAGCTGGTAACGTTGGTAATTTACCTAGCGTATCGGATATGTTCTTTGGATTCATACCCGGTTCCATTGGCGAAACATCCACCCTTGCCATATTAATTGGAGCAGCAATTTTACTTTATACCGGAATTGGTAGTTGGAAAATCATGTTCTCTGGGGTGGTTGGAGGCTTAACAATGGGATTCATATTGAATGCTTTTGGAGGTAACGCTTTAATGGAAATACCAGCGTGGCAACACCTATTAATGGGCGGTTTTGCTTTTGGATTGGTATTTATGGCCACCGACCCAGTATCGGCAGCGCAAACTAGTAAAGGAAAATACATTTACGGGTTCTTAATTGGAATATTCGCTATTTTAATTAGAGTTCTTAATCCTGCATACCCCGAAGGTATGATGTTAGCAATTTTGCTTTTAAATGTATTTGCACCACTTATTGACCATTACGTGGTTCAGGGAAATATAAAACGAAGATTAAAACGCGTAAAAGCATAAAACTATGAATACAAATAGCAATTCATATACGTTTATATACGCTGCAATAATGGTAACTATTGTTGCTGCGGTACTTTCAACAACTGCTATTGCCTTAAAACCAAGACAAAGCAAGAATGTTGAAATTGAGAAAAAATCAAATATCTTAACCACAGTAAATAAAGGTTTAGATGCTGCTAATGCTGAAGACAAAGGCATATACGTTGAAACAGAATTCGCTAAATACATAACCAATAGTTATGTTGTAAATAGCGCTGGCGAAAAAGTTGAGGGAGATGCTTTTACCATTGATCTTAACAAAGAGCAAGCAAAGGATATTGAAGTTCAGAAATTACCTGTTTTTGAATGCAAAGAAGACGATGGCTCAATAAAGTATATTCTTCCAATTAGAGGAAAAGGACTTTGGGGACCAATATGGGGTTATGTAGCACTTGAAGATGACATGAATACCATTTATGGTGCCGTGTTCGATCACAAAGGCGAAACACCGGGTCTTGGAGCTGAAATTAACACTGGTTGGTTTCAAAAACCATTTATTGGCAAAAAATTATTCGATGAATCAGGAAAATTTGTTTCTATAATGATAGTAAAAGGCGGAGCTAGTCCTGACGACATGCATGGCGTTGACGCTATCTCTGGAGGCACAATTACCAGTAAAGGGTTAGAGGATATGCTTAAAGACAATTTGAGTATGTATGAAAGTTTCTTAAAAAATCAAAATAAATAGTTATGAGTGAAAAAGAACCTTTGTTTTCACCAAAAAACCGCAAACTAATTTTTAATCCCTTAAGCAAAGACAACCCCATTACCGTACAGGTACTTGGTATATGTTCTGCTTTGGCGGTAACAGTAAAAATGAAACCGGCATTTGTAATGTCATTGTCGGTATTAGCGGTACTTGCATTAGCAAACGTAATTGTTTCGTTGCTACGAAATACAATTCCAAATAGAATTAGAATTATTGTACAGCTTGTTATAATTGCCTTGTTGGTTATATTAGTTGACCAAGTACTTAAAGCTTTTGTTTACGATGTTAGTAAGCAACTTTCGGTATTCGTTGGTTTAATAATTACCAACTGTATAATTATGGGACGTCTTGAGGCGTTTGCACTTGGTAACAAACCTTGGCCCGCATTTCTCGATGGAATAGGAAACGCATTTGGATACGGTCTTATATTAATGATTGTAGCTTTTTTCCGTGAGCTATTTGGCTCAGGAAGCATTTTCGGAATTCCGGTAATTCCTGAAGCGTGGTATATTAAAAATGGTGGCTTTTACGAAAACAACGGGTTAATGGTGCTTTCACCAATGGCGCTTATTGTTGTTGGCGTAATTATTTGGATACACCGTAGTAGAAACCGAGATCTTGTAGAAACAAAATAACTGACCTATGGAAAATTTAGTAAATATATTCGTAAAGTCGATTTTTATCGACAACATGGTATTTGCCTATTTCCTAGGCATGTGCTCGTACTTAGCTGTATCAAAAACCGTCAAAACATCGGTCGGACTAGGGTTTGCAGTAATATTTGTACTTGGAATTACTGTTCCTGTAGACTACTTACTACACAATTTTGTTTTACGCGAAGGAGCTTTGGAATGGTTAAGTCCTAAATTTGCTACCGTTGATTTAAGCTTTTTAAGCTTTATCATGTTTATTGCAATTATTGCATCAATGGTACAATTAGTTGAAATGATAGTTGAAAAATTTGCACCTGCACTGTATTCTTCATTAGGTATTTTCTTACCACTTATTGCAGTAAACTGTGCTATTTTAGGTGGTTCACTATTTATGCAAGAACGCGATTACAATTCAATTGCAGAGGCAACCTCATTTGGACTTGGTTCAGGTCTTGGATTCTTTTTAGCCATTGTTGGTATCGCCGCTATTCGCGAAAAAATAAGATATTCAGATATACCCGCTCCATTGCGTGGCTTGGGAATAACATTTATTATTACTGGCTTAATGGGCTTAGCTTTCATGAGCTTTATGGGTATCAAATTGTAGAACTGAAAAATAAATATTATGATTTTAGCAGTTAATGGATTAATTATTGGAGCTAGTATAGCTGTCTTTCTTTTAGTATTGATGCTTTTAGTTTCCATATTACTATATGCAAAAAAGAAACTAACCCCACAGGGCGAAGTAACTCTTAATATTAACGCTGGCGATACCGAATTAGTGGTTGAACCAGGCAGTACCCTATTGAGCACTTTGGGAATGAACAAAATATTCTTACCCTCAGCTTGTGGTGGTGGCGGAACTTGTGCTATGTGTAAATGTCAGGTAGACGAAGGTGCGGGTACAATACTACCTACCGAAGCTCCATACTTTACAAGAAGAGAGGCGCAAGAAAACTGGCGTTTAGCTTGTCAGGTAAAAGTAAAAGACAACATGGAAATGCGCATTCCGCAAGAAGTATTGGGAATTAAGAAATGGGAATGCGAAGTGATTTCAAACCATAACGTGGCTACATTTATTAAAGAATTTGTTGTTAGATTACCCGAGGGTGAAACATTAGATTTCCAATCGGGTGGATATATACAAATTGATGTTCCTAAAATAAACGTGGACTTTAAAGACATGATTATTGAGGACGAATATAAAGCTGACTGGGATTCAATGGGTATTTTTAATTTACATATGAAAAACCCAGAGCCAACTTATCGTGCTTATTCAATGGCTAATCACCCTGCCGAAGGAAACATTGTAATGCTTAATATTCGTATTGCTACCCCACCTTGGGATAGAAATAAGAATGGCTTTATGAATGTAAATTCAGGGATTTGTTCGTCGTACATATTCTCACGCAAACCAGGCGACAAGGTAACAGTTTCGGGACCTTACGGCGAATTCTTTATTAAGCCTACTGAAAACGAAATGATGTTTATTGGTGGTGGTGCTGGAATGGCTCCAATGCGTTCGCACATATTTCACTTATTTAAAACAGCAAAAACTGGTCGTAAAACAACATTCTGGTATGGCGCTCGTTCATTAAAAGAGGTTTTTTACAAAGATGAATTTGATGCTATTGCAGCCGAATTTCCAAACTTTGAATGGCACTTAGCCTTATCAGAACCTTTACCAGAAGACAATTGGGAAGGACCAACAGGTTTTATTCATCAAGTAATAATGGATAATTACTTAACAAAACACGAAGAACCTGAAGATATTGAATATTACTTATGCGGACCACCTATGATGAATGATGCAGTAAACAAAATGCTGTATGATATGGGAGTTCCAGATGAGATGGTAGCCTTTGATGACTTTGGATCGTAGATATTTCAAGCCGTTCTAAATCGAACGGCTTTTTTTTGCTTAATATATTTTCAAAAAAAAATCAAATTTCAAATTTCAAAAAAAACGACGAGGCTAGCCTCGGGGAAATATAGCTAAAGAGCAATAAAAACTAAAACCACATAAAATGAATAAGCTGCTTTTTGTTGCACTAGTCCTAATAGCGATACAGGCTTGTCAAACTAAGTCATATGTAAAAAATGAAGGCTTTGTGTTTGGTACAATGTATCATTTCACCTACGAATCGGAAAATGGACAAGATTTAGAAATTGAGATTAAGGCAAAGCTTGAAGAATTTAATCGATCACTTAGCACTTACGATAAAAATTCAATTATTAGTAGAATTAATCAGGGTGATTCGGGTGTTGTACTAGACAGTTATTTTATAAACTGTTTTAATAAAGCAAAAGAAATTTCGGAACTTACCAATGGCGCTTTTGATATGACCGTAGCTCCTGTTGTTAATGCCTGGGGTTTTGGTTTCGACGAAAGCATTAAAGCTGACAGCAATAAAATTGACAGCCTTATGCAGCTTGTTGGGTTTATAAAAATTAGTATTGTAAATAATAGTATTGTAAAAGAAAAGCCTGGAATAATGCTCGATGCAAGTGCCATTGCTAAGGGCTATGGTGTAGATGTAGCGGCAGAACATATTGAAAGCAAAGGCATAGCAAATTATATGGTAGAGATTGGTGGTGAAGTAAGAGTAAAAGGAATAAATGCAAAAGGAAATATTTGGCGAATTGGAATTGACAAGCCAATTGAATCAGAAACTCTGGAAAATAGAGAACTACAAGAGGTAGTAAGTCTTAATAATAAAAGTTTAGCTACTTCGGGAAACTATCGTCAGTTTTATGAAAAAAATGGAGTAAAATACGCACATACTATAAACCCAGAAACAGGATTCCCTGCAAAAAATAGTCTACTTAGTGCCACGGTTTTAGCAAATGATTGCATGACAGCAGATGCCCTTGCCACAGCCTTTATGGTAATGGGAGTAGAAAAAAGTATCAACTTAGCAAACGACCTTGATTCGGTTGAGGTATATTTAATTTATACTGATTCAACAAATCAATATAGCATATACAATAGTGAGAATTTTATTATTTCTAATAATTAATTACAACTACTAACACATCTGCTTTTTTCGCAGGTAATTCGCCAGTGCTTTGTTTTGTAAAGACCCTTCGTTAATTTTTGCTAATATTTTTTATTTAGGAAAGACAAAAAATAAAGCATAGCCATAGATAGGTCTAATTTTTAAAGCAATATTGATTATATATCCAAAAATGCAGGTGAGGCTAGTTGCTAGTAGCTATTTTTAAATTCTTAAATTTCAGCTGGTCTTTCACTTTCTTTTGCTCAATTTTATCCATTGTTTTAGCGCAAACAATTTTAAGCTTCTTCATATCTTTATTATGACCAACATGCGTATCGGGAAATTCTTTTTTCCTGAAAAAAATATTAAATCCCAATAACAAAAATGCTATACACACAAAGCCTAACGTCAATAATACAACTTCCATAAATATTTTTTTTTACAAAGATAACATTTTGAATACTAAACCCAGATGACAAATATACAAATCTAATATGAAATAGTTCAGAACAAAACATTGTTAAAAATCGTTGTACAGGCAAAATATATTTTATAGAATAAATAATAAGCATTATACAATATGCAAATAGATAAAAAGACTGTTTTAAGCGATTACAGAATAGCAAGCATAAGTAGACAAGTAAGCATACTTGCCAGAAGAGAAGTATTAACCGGGAAAGCAAAATTTGGCATATTTGGCGATGGAAAAGAAATTCCACAATTAGCCATGGCTCATCAATTTAAAAACGGTGACTGGCGTTCTGGTTATTATCGAGATCAAACCTTTATGTTTGCAACAGGCATGTCAACTCCCGAAGAATTCTTTGCCCAGTTATATGGCGATACCGATATTAAAAATAACCCAAGCAATGCTGGTCGTTCTTTTAATAACCATTGGGGAACAAGGCTACTGACAGAAAATGGTAACTGGATAAATCAAACTGAAAGCAAAAATACTGCGGCTGACATATCACCTACTGCTGGGCAAATGCCACGTTTAATTGGACTAGCCTACGCATCTAAACTATATCGAAACAACCCTGAACTAAATAAACCAAATAACTTCTCAATTAATGGTAACGAGGTTGCCTTTGGTACAATTGGTGATTCAAGTACATCGGAAGGTCATTTTTTTGAAACTATTAATGCAGCCGGCGTATTACAAATACCAATGGCTGTATCAGTATGGGACGATGGTTACGGAATTTCCGTTTCTAAAAAATATCAAACAACCAAAGAGAGTATTTCTGAAGCCCTTTCTGGCTTTGATACTAAAGATGGAAAGCCGGGTATTAAAATTTTTAATGCAAAAGGTTGGGACTATAAATCTTTAATGGAAATATATAAGAAAGGTATTGAACTATGCAGAAAGAATCACCAACCTATACTATTCCATATAGATGAACTAACACAACCTCAGGGACATTCCACTTCGGGTTCGCACGAACGATACAAATCGGAAAAACGCTTGGCTTGGGAAAAAGAATTCGATGGTATTGCTCAAATGAGAAAATGGATACTTAAAGATAAAATTGCTTCTGAAAATGAATTAGCAGCAATTGAAAAAGAAGCTAAGCAAATAGCAAAAGTTGCTAAAAATAAAGCATGGAAAGATTACTTAAATCCTATTCTTAATGAACGAAAGCAACTACTAAACATTATTGAAAACAAATCGTGCAAATGCAAACGCGAAGGAATAGATAAAATAGAGATACATGCAAATGAATTAAAAGCTATTACGAATCCTGTAAGGAAGGATAATTTTAGCACAGCTAAAAAAATACTAAGACACGTTTGTTCCGACTGTTCAATTAAAAAAGATTTAAAAGCTGATTTAACTGTTTGGCTAAAGAAAAACCATGAAGTTCACCAACAACTTTACAGTACCTTCCTTTACAATGACTATGCTTCATCGGCATTAAAAGTAAAAGCTGTTGCACCAATTTTCTCAGATAAATCAACCTTAGTTAATGGTAGAGAAGTGCTAAGAGATAACTTTGATAAGTTATTTGAGAAAAACCCCAGACTAGTAACTTTTGGAGAAGATACTGGCAAAATTGGTGGAGTAAATCAAAGCTTAGAAGGCTTACAAGACAAATTTGGAGAACTTAGAATAACAGATACAGGCATTCGCGAAACAACAATTATAGGACAAGGTATTGGACTTGCTTTAAGAGGCTTGCGCCCAATTGCCGAAATTCAATATTTCGACTATCTGCTGTATGGCTTACAAACTTTAAGTGACGATTTAGCAACATTAGCATGGCGAACAAAAGGCGGGCAATTAGCACCTTTAATCATTAGAACACGTGGACACAGACTTGAAGGCATTTGGCATTCAGGCTCGCCACTAAGCATGGTTATTAATTCTATTCGTGGTATTTATGTTTGTACACCTCGTAACATGACACAAGCTGCAGGAATGTACAATACTTTGCTTGAAGGTGAAGACCCAGCATTGGTTATAGAACCATTAAATGGCTATCGTTTAAAAGAGAAACGACCCGATAATATTGGTGAATATAAAATACCTTTAGGCGAACCAGAGATACTGAAAAACGGAACCGACCTTACACTTATAACTTATGGCTCGTGTGTGCGAATTGCACAAGACGCAGTAGAGCAACTAAGTGGATTTGGCATAAATGTAGAATTAATTGATGTGCAAACTCTTTTACCGTTTGATATAAAACACTCTATAGTAGAATCAATTAAAAAAACAGGTAGAATACTATTCTTTGATGAAGATGTACCGGGTGGAGCCACTTCATATATGATGAAGAAAGTTTTAGAAGATCAGGAAGCATTTTTCTATCTAGATTCAGCACCAAGAACTCTTACAGCAAAAGAGCATCGACCTGCTTATGCTACCGATGGCGATTATGTATCGAACCCAAATGCGGAAGATGTGTTTGAAATGGTTTACCAAATGATGCGTGAAGCAAAACCGGATAAGTACCCCGACTTGCTTCTTGAAGATTATATTTTTTTACCAAAAATACGAACAATTAAATAAAGAATACCCAACCCTAGTGGGAAAGTAATATATGGCGATATACCGAATGATGCTGGCAGAACTCCAAACAAGGCTGCTACTGCACCTACAGTAAGCGCATAAGGCAGCTGAGTTCTTACATGTTCAATATGGTTACATGAACTGGCTAGCGAACTTAAAATAGTTGTATCTGATATTGGAGAGCAGTGGTCGCCTAGCACCGACCCTGCTAAAACACTAGCTACAACATTATAAAATATATTAAGTGATTCAGCATATTCATAATTATATTCTTTAGTAATTAACCAAGCAGCTGGCAGAATTAAAGGATATAGTATAGCCATTGTCCCCCACGATGAACCAGTACTAAAAGCTACTAATGCAGCTAAAATAAAAGTTATTAATGGGACAAATACTGGTGATAAATTCGTCTCAATAATTATTTTCGAAATAAAATCGGCAGTATGTAAATTTTCAGTTACTAATGCAATAGACCATGCCAAAACCAATATTACAATTGCTGTTAGCATAGTTCTAAACCCATTTATAATACTATCTATTGATTCTTGCAAAGTCAAAAGCTTTTGAATAAGCGATAGAAGTACAGCAATTATTGTTGCCAGTAGCGAAGACCAAAGAAGTGCTTTATAAGAATCGGAAGCTCCTATTGTAGCTGATAGTTTTTGTGAAAAACTTAAACTAACATCAGAAATTACTGAGTTATCCCATCCGGTATAAACCAAACCAATAAACGTACCTGATATAACAACAAAAACAGGAATAGCAGCATTAAACCACTTGGGTTTTATATTTTCTGCTACTTGAAGCTCATTTAGATTATTAGAAAAGCCATCTTTTTCGTCCTCAACTACACCATATTCTTTTGCATTACGTTCACAAGCTAACATTGGTCCATAATCAACATTACGCTGAATTAAAAACAAAATAAAAATAAGCGTGAAAATAGGATAAAAAGAATAAGATAGTGAGCTTATAAAAACAGAATATGGAGATAAAGAAAGACCTAGGGTATCGATACCTGATTGAATATAACTCAGTTCAGCCCCTATCCAGGTTGTAACAAAAGCAATGGCTGCTATTGGAGCTGCGGTACTATCTACTAAATAGGCAAGCTTTTGCCTTGATATTCTAAGCTTATCGGTAACAGGTCGCATGGTATTACCTACAACAAGAGTGTTTGCATAATCATCGAAAAAAATTGCTATACCTAGTAGCCAAGTAGCAAACTGACCCGACTGCCTTGAGTTAGCAAATCGCGACATTTTATTTACAACCCCCTTCATTCCACCATTACGAGTAATAACATTCACCATGGCGCCAATCATCATAGAAAATACAATAATAGAAATATGTCCCTCGTCAAGCAAAGCTTTAAGAATATACTCATCAATAATAGAAAGTAAACCC
>JAUXEM010000106.1 GCA_030620515.1 Salinivirgaceae bacterium | reverse complement strand
CTTCTTACAAATCCAGCTTTTTTTCTATTGTCAAGTAAAGTTTTCATTTTGCCATTATGGCTTCCTTGGGTTGCAATAAAAGGGTGCGCCCAGTATATTGATATTTTATTTTGTTCCGATAAGTGATTGTGATACCAATCTATTTCACAATGGCATTTATCCTCTTCAATAGATTTTAAAAATGTTTTAGCAAACTCTATGTCAGCAATATATGCTCCTGCACACCGTCCTAATTCTCTTTTGTATAGTAATTTTCCCTTAATCCGATCTTTTTTAAGAACGTAACCATGCGTTGAGTTTTCAAGTGATATTATGTAGTTTGATAGTTTTTCTTCTTCTATCTCTTTTATTATATCATCTACAACTGCATTAGTATTAGATTTTAGAAAAATATCATCTTCAAAAATTATAGCCTTATCTAAGTTTTGTTTAACAATTTGTTCGCAAGCTAAAATGTGTTTTAAAGAGCACGATACACCTGCAGTTTTTAGTTGATATGATTTGGTAAAATATTTAGTTAATTTTTCATCGGATAAATCTTCAATATTTCCATCAAGTATAAACTCGAAATTAATATTAAATTTTTTAAGCTCTTTTGTAATATGCTTTTCCCTTTCTTCATTACCCCTAACATGTATTACGAATGCCTTAATATTCATTGTATTTATTTATTTTATTTGCAGACAAATGTAAAAAAAAAAACCGATTATTAGTTGATTCATTATATCATAAAAACCAATTCGTTGTTATCTTAATTGATTATATGTATTTTGAGATATGATACTGACAAGGCGCTTCTTTCATGTTAATAATGCAAAGATTTGAAATTTACTAACTAAAAACGCAGAATTGTCAATTGTTCATCAATATAATACCTAATATTCATATTGTATTTATAGTGATTGGCTGAAAATAATTTATAATTTTGCAACTGTTTTTAAATAAATAAAAATTATGCAATTAGAAGATTTAACAGCAGTTTCACCTATTGATGGTAGATATCGTTCAAAAATTCAAGAACTGGATGTGTATTTTTCTGAATATGGGTTAATAAAATATCGCGTTTTAGTTGAGATTGAGTATTTTATAGCACTTTGTAATATTCCTTTAGAACCACTTCGCAATGTGCCTGAGGAATTGCATTCTGTATTAAGAGAAATGTATCAAGATTTTTCTTTAGATGATGCAAAACGAATTAAAGAAATAGAAGGTGTTACAAATCACGATGTTAAGGCTGTTGAATATTTTATAAAAGAGAAGTTCGATGATTTGAAATTATCGGAATATAAAGAGTTTATTCATTTTGGATTAACCTCGCAAGATATTAATAATACAGCAGTACCTTATTCGGTTCGCGATGCTATTCAAGATGTTTTTTATCCTGAGCTTGAGGAATTAATAGAAAAATTAACCACTTTGGCTAATGAGTGGATTACAATACCAATGCTTGCAAGAACACACGGGCAACCAGCTTCACCTACTAAATTAGGTAAAGAGATAATGGTGTTTGTTGAGCGTTTAAATAAACAACTCGATTTATTAAAAGGAGTGCCTTGTTCAGCTAAATTTGGTGGAGCAACAGGTAATTTTAATGCTCATGTTGTAGCATTTCCTGATGTTGATTGGGTTGAGTTTAGTAATTCGTTTGTAGGCGATGTACTTAAATTAGAGCGACTGCAAACTACTACTCAAATATCTCATTATGACGATATGGCTGCAATTTTCGATAACTTGAGAAGAATAAATACTATTCTTATCGATTTAAATCGTGATATGTGGACATATATTTCTATGGAGTATTTTAAGCAGATAATTAAAAAAGGAGAAGTGGGGTCTTCTGCAATGCCACATAAAGTAAATCCTATCGACTTTGAAAACTCAGAAGGAAATTTAGGAATTGCCAATGCTATATATGACCACTTATCAAGAGAGCTTCCGGTTTCACGCTTACAACGCGATTTAACCGATTCAACAGTGCTTCGTAATGTTGGAGTCCCTGTGGCGCACAGTTTAATAGCATTAAAATCGTTAAAAAAAGGACTTGGTAAAATAATACTTAACGACGAAAAGCTTAAAGCTGATTTAAATGCAAATTGGGCTGTTGTGGCTGAGGCTGTACAAACGATTCTTAGACGCGAAAAGTATCCAAATCCTTACGAAGCTCTAAAAGAACTCACACGAACAAACACAAATATAAACAAAGAATCGATTCATGCTTTTATTCAAACGCTTGAAGTATCAGATTCCGTTAAAGAGGAGTTGCTTAAAATAACTCCTTTCAATTATACGGGTATTTATTAATAAAATTTGCTTTGAAAGGATTTAATGTAATTCTCAAGTATATTTTTCCAAAATACACGGTAAATGCATCGTTTTATTTTGTGTTTAATATCCTGTCAACCATTTTTGGACTATGTTCAATAATGTTAATTATGCCATTTTTAAACGTGCTTTTTGGTAATACTCAATTAGTTACCGAAATGGCTGGATATAGTGGTGTAAAAGATGCTATTATGGCTCATTTTAATTTTTACCTAAGTAAGGTTATAATTGAAAATGGAGCACATAAAGCTTTATTGTTTATTTCAATGTTTTTTGTGATAACCAGTTTTTTTAAAGCAATGTTCCATTATTTAGCAAAGTATTTTATGGTGCCAGTAAGTAGTGGAGTGGTTCGCGATATTCGCAAAACAATGTATGGTAAAATTATTCGCTTGCCGCTTTCGTATTATTCAGGCGAGCGTAAGGGCGATATAATAAGTCGTATGACCAGTGATGTTACCGAAATTGAGCTTTCTGTTGTTCGATCAGTTGAAGCTTTTTTAAAAGAACCCATTACTATTATAGCATACCTTGTTACCCTTGTTGCTATAAGCCCTAAATTATCGCTATTTGTACTGGTATTATTTCCTATATCGGGGTTAATTATTGGAAAAATTGGAAGCTCGTTACGACGAAAATCTGTTTTAGCACAAAATAAACTGGGTGACTTAATAACCAAAATAGAAGAAACACTAGGCGGATTACGAATTATTAAAGCTTTTAATGCCGAAGCTAAATCAAATAAAAGTTTTGCCGATGTAAATGAAGACTATACTCACCTAATGATACGAATGTGGCGTAGGCGCGACTTAGCTGTACCTGTGAGTGAATTTTTAGGAGTGTCAGTGGTAGTAATTGTAATGTGGTTTGGGGGCTCAATGGTTTTAAATGGTACCGATGGGTTTTCGTCAGAGACATTAATTACATACCTGGCAATTTTTTCGCAAATTTTAGGACCAGCAAAATCATTTACCAATGCATTTTATAATATTCAAAAAGGATTAGCTGCTACCGATCGTATTCACAAAGTTACCAATGCCGTAGAAACAATTGTTGATAAAAGTGAAACAATTAGCGTTGAGTCTTTCAATAAGGCTATTAGTTATAATAATATTCAGTTTAAGTACGAAAATGATTATGTAATTAAAGGTATTAATCTTGAAGTGGCAATTGGAAAAACGGTGGCATTAGTTGGACAATCCGGTTCTGGTAAATCGACTTTAGTTGATTTATTACCTCGGTTTTATGATGTTACCAAAGGTTCAATTACAATTGATGGTATAGATGTTCGTGATATAAGTATGTTTCAACTTCGAGAATTAATGGGTGTAGTTAATCAGGAGAGTATTTTATTTAACGATACTATATTTAATAATATTTCTTTTGGAGTTGAAGCCGCAACGCAAGCACAAGTTGAAGAAGCTGCTAAAATAGCTAATGCTCATGAATTTATTCTTGAAACGCCAGATGCTTACCAAACATTAATAGGTGATAGAGGTAGTAAATTGTCGGGTGGACAGCGTCAGCGTATAAGTATTGCTCGTGCTGTATTGGCAAACCCACCCATTATGATTCTAGATGAAGCTACATCAGCACTTGATACAGAATCGGAAAAACTAGTTCAAGAGTCGTTAAATAGATTGATGGAGAATAGAACCTCCATTGTTATTGCGCATAGACTATCCACGGTAATACATGCTGATTTAATATGCGTATTACATGAAGGTGAAATTGCAGAACAAGGAACTCACAAGGAACTCATAAATTTAAATGGATATTACAAAAAATTGCATGATGCACAAATATTTGTTTAGTATTAAGGATAATTTTAGTGTTATTGTTTTCTATTTATAAAAACAACAAAGAGTTATCCATATATTTGAAAGAAAATATTAAACAAGTAAGCTGCTAAATAAATAGTTATAGATACTTTTATGATAGTTATGATGGGAAAAATAAAGCAATTTTGGATAAATAAACCACTTAAAAGTATTCTAATATTAGCCCTTTTAGTAAGACTAATTGCAGTTATTTTTTCAAATGGATATGGTTGGCACGATGATCATTTTTTGGTAATTGAAGCTTCTCAGTCATGGGCAGATGGTAAAGATTGGGATAATTGGTTGCCAAATGGACAGTTAGAAACATGGCCAAATAAAGAACCAGTTCCCTCTGGTCATAGTTTATTATATGCTGGCATTCATTACGTTTTATTCTCAATTATGAATTTTTTGGGAATAAATAATCCCGATATTAAAATTATGCTAATACGGCTTTTACATGCCCTATTTTCATTACTAATAATATCATTTTCATATAAAATTACTAAACGTTACAGCGACGAACGAATAGCAAAGCAAGTTGGATTAATACTCGCTTTATTATGGTTTATGCCATTTTTTAGTGTTAGGAATTTAGTGGAATTTGTATGTATCCCATTTATTTTGTGGGGAACTTGGTTAATTGTAAAAGATAAAGCCCCAAAAATAAATCTTTTTGTTTGGGCTGGGTTATTAATGGGAGTTGCTTTCTCAATTCGTTATCAAACAATAGTATTTGCAGGCGGTGTTGGGCTTGTTTTATTGTTTACTAATAAAGTTAAAGAGGCTTTTATATTTGGTGCAGCAGTATTATTTTCAATAATTTTAGTGCAAGGTGGAATAGATTTATTTGTTTGGGGAAGACCATTCGCTGAATTTCAAGAATATGTAAAATATAATTTGGCACATAAGGGAGATTATGGAACAAATGTATGGTACATGTACACTACTGTATTAGGTGGTATGTTGCTATTGCCATTGGGTGTAGTGTTCTTTTTTGGTTGGTTTAGTATTATAAAAAAATACCCGCTTCTTTTCTGGCCGTCGTTCTTGTTTTTTATGTTTCATAATTTATTTAGTAATAAACAAGAACGCTTCATTTTGCCAATTTTGCCTTTTTTTGTTATTGCTGGTGCAATTGGATGGTGGCAATTTATGGATAAATCAAAGTTTTGGCAGGATAATAAAATGCTATTTAAAGGAATGATGGTGTTTTTCTGGACTTTTAATTTCATTGCCTTGCCTATAGTTTCTACTACATACTCTAAACGCTCAAGATGCGAGAGTATGAATTATATTGGTACAAAAACAAATGCAAAAAGTATTTTACTTGAAGATACTAATAGAGGTAGTGTAGATTATTTGCCTAATTTTTATTCAGGTAGATACATTAAAATGTATAAATACGCTAAACCAAGCATAAATGGTTTAGAAAAATTAACATATAGTTGTTATAATACAAGTTATACATCCGTAATACAAACTCCAGAGTATTTTAGTTATAATGACGTGGAGAATCCCGATTATGTCCTATTTATTGGGGAAAAAAGACTTGAGCAAAGACTAGTGAATCTTAAAAAATACTATCCTGACATTGAATATGAGACAACAATAAATCCTAGTTATATGGATATGTTGATGCGAAGAATTACTCCAAGTAATAATAACCAATTAGTTTTTATTTATAAGATTAATTAGAAAAACGATTAATAAAGTTTAGAAAACACTCCAGTTATTGTATTATTCGAAAAAAAATCTTTATTTTTAACCAAGTATAAAAGAAATCTAAAAAAAAAACCAGTTATAATTGACAAATATGAGCGCTGATATTACATTTATTAAATCTGTGTTGTCATTACATGATGAAATGGCAAGCAATGGATTCTCTCTTGTGTACGAAGGTGAATTTAGTCACGATGTTATGAAAATGTTTACATCTATGGCAGAAAAAGACATGGATAAAAACAAAGAGGAAAAATCGGTTAAGCGCAAAGTTTTTCACGTAATGGTTGAATGTTTGCAGAATATGACAAAACATTCAGACGATTATAATTCTGCAGATAGGATTGGAAATGGTTTGTTTATTGTTGGAAAAAAAGAAGGTGTTTGGAATGTAATTACAGCAAATAAAATCTTGAAAAGTCGTATTAATGTTTTACGAGATTCGATAGAATATATTAATTCTTTGTCAAAAGATGAACTGAATGCACTTTATAAGAAACAAATTCGCGAAGGCTCTCTATCTGAAAAGGGCGGAGCAGGACTGGGTTTAATTGATATTGCAAGAAAAACAGGTAGAAAATTAGATTATCAATTTTTACCATTAGAAGATAGTGAAAATTATTTCTTTTTATTGAAAGTATTGGTAGACTCAAAAAAATAAAAGTATATTATATTTGATATATAGTTAGTATAGCCGCCATAGTGCGGCTATATTACTATAAATGATAGTGTTTTCTTTAAAGAAGCTAACTTTATAATTTGTTAGTCAAGTATATTGCAACATTAATAAAACTAAATACACAAAAATGTTGTAGCATACGTTTAATAGTTATATTGCATTATTTAAGTAAATTAATGATTGTTAGTTTTAATATATGGATTTTGATTTTTGTTGGGCTACTATTAATAGCCTCCTTTGGGTTTATTGTTTTTCTTTTAAAAGGTTTTAAGAAAAATGCTAAGTTTAGAGAGTTATTAGTTAATACAAGAAAAGATTACAAATCATTAAAAAACGATCTTCTTGAAGAATCTAAGAATGTAGAAAGGCATCAAGAAGAACTTCTAGCACAAACTGAGCATTTACAGCTCTTAAATGTTGAATTAGAAAGATTATCCTTAGTTGCTAGTGAAACCGATACTGCTGTTACAATTGCCGATCATGAAGGAATGATATTCTGGGTAAATGAAGGTTTTGTTAAGCAATTTGGGTATAGTTTAACGGAGTATATTTCAAAATTTGGTACTGATGTTTTTGCTATAAGCAGGCATGCGAATAATAAACCTATGGTAGAGGAGGCGATAAGAAATAAACGTTCGCTTAATTATTCATCTAGAGTACAAACAAAGTCAGGTCAAAATATTTGGATAAAAACCACAATTAACCCAATTTACGACGAATATGGAAATGTTAAACAGTTTATTGTTTTAGAAACCGATATTTCTGAGCTCAAATCAATGAATGATAAGCTCAAAAAATTATCATTAGTTGCAAGTAAAACCAGTAATGCAGTAATGATATATAATTCTGATGAAGAACTTGATTGGGTAAATGAAGGTTTCTATAATATGTATGGTTATTCTAAAGAAGAGTACATAGCTAATTTTGGTAACGAATTTTCTGATTTTAGCAATTTAAATAATAAAAAAACATTGCAAGAAAAGTTAATCTCCGAAAAAAAATCGGTGAGTTTCATTGGAAGGTTTACTGATGCAATTGGTTTAGAAAGATGGAAACAGATTATTGTTACTCCTGTATTTGATGAGAAAAATGCATTACAAAACTACATTGTAGTTGAATCAGATATTACTAGAATTAAAGAGGTTGAGGCTGGTATTTTAGAAGAAAAAGCAAAGGTTGATCAACTGTTACTTAATATTTTGCCTGAAGAAACAGCAGAAGAACTAAAATCGAAAGGGAAAGCAACTCCAAGGTTTTACAGAAGTGCATCTGTTCTTTTTGCCGATATTCAAGACTTTACTAAACTAGCAGAGAATTTAACTCCTGAAGAACTTGTGCATGATTTGCAAAGCTATTTTTCAAGATTCGACGATGCTGTGTCTAAATATTTTGTTGAGAAAATTAAAACTATGGGCGATGCATTTTTATGTGTTGGTGGTATTCCAATGAAAAATAAAAGTCACCCTTTTGACACTGTATTAGTAGGTCTTGAATTGCAAAGAATAATAAAAGAATTGGCAAGGGAGCGTGTGGAAACAGGTGTGAAAGCATGGAACCTTAGAATAGGTATCCATACAGGTCCTATAGTTGCAGGTGTAGTAGGTAAGCAAAAAATGACCTATGATATTTGGGGCGATTCTGTGAATATTTCTAAGAGAATAGAATCAGCTTGTGTACCTGGAATGGTTAATGTATCGGGTTCAACCTATGAAATAATTAAAGATTATTTTGAATGTGAACATCGTGGAAAAATATTGGCAAAAAACAAAGGGCAATTAGATATGTATTTTGTTCATAAACTAAAACCGGAATTTTCAGAAAAAGGAGATGGGATTGTTCCAAATCACTATTTCCAAGAAATGCTTGCCAGATTGTAAGATTAATCCCAATATTTATCCATAATATTTTTTGCAGCTATAAACGAGCTCAGTCTATCTGCTAAAATATCCTTTTCATATTGCGGCAAAATATTTTGAATTTCCTTATTACCGTAAAAATTATCCATTAGTTGGTTGTTTATAGTTTCATACATCCAGTATTTCGATTGTGTGCGTCTATTGTTTTTAAAATAGGAATTGTTTTTTGTGAAATTACTATATTCTGAAATCATTTCCCATACTTCATTTACCCCAGTTTTTTTCAATGAAGAACATGTAAGTACCTTAGGCGACCAACCGGAATCTGATAGTGGGAATAGATGTAATGCATTTCTAAATTCTGCTGCAGCAAGCTTAGCTTTATCTATATTACTACCATCTGCTTTGTTAATTACTATACCATCAGCCATTTCCATAATACCTCGTTTAATGCCTTGTAGTTCATCGCCAGCACCTGCTATCTGTATAAGTAGGAAGAAATCTACCATTGAGTGAACTGCAGTTTCAGATTGCCCAACTCCAACTGTTTCAATAAAGATAGTATCGAACCCAGCTGCCTCGCACAAAACTACCGATTCTCTAGTTTTACGAGCAACACCCCCTAAGGAACCTGCCGATGGGCTTGGTCTGATAAATGCATTTGAGTCGTTAGATAAATCTTCCATTCGAGTTTTATCGCCTAAAATACTTCCTTTGGATCGTTCGCTACTTGGATCAATGGCTAAAACTGCTAATTTATGATTGTTGCCAGTTAAATGCTTTCCAATAGCTTCAATAAAGGTGCTTTTTCCTGCTCCTGGTACACCAGTAATGCCTAATCGTATTGATTTGCCAGCATGAGGTAAGCATTGCTCAATTATTTGTTGTGCTATATTCTGGTGCTCAATGAGTGAGCTTTCTACTAATGTAATAGCTTTGCTTAAAATAGTACGATCCCCTTTTAGTATACCACTGACATATTCGTCAACACTTAACTTTTTTCTTTTTATATTTATAAAACGCTGAGCTGAATTTTCATCAATAGATGGAGGTTGAGGTATTCCATCGTTAACTTTTAGTGCGCTATCTTGTTTTTTAGTTTTTCTCATCCGTTTATAATTTGTGATATAGCCTAAGGCTATATTATTTGGCACAAAGTTTAATCTTGCTTTCCGAAGCAATTTCGGAACAAGCTGTTTGTACTTCTGTATTTGTTGCAGACATGGTCTGTTTCATATTTGCATAATATGATTACAAATTTAGAGTTTATGAAGTAACATGAATCTTATCTTATTGTTTTTTATGAACAATTCTGTTTAATAAAAAAAGCTACTCCATATCCGAAGTAGCTTTTAAATGTATTATGTATTATTAATTTACATTTTGCTAGGAACTTCAACAGTCCCAGTAATTCTTATTGATAACTGAGAATTGCTAGGGTCGTTTGTGATTATTGTTATTGATTTATTCTGACGATTAGATTTGCCTTTGGAATTAAAAGTAACATCAAATTTCGCAGATTCTCCTGCTGGAATTACCTTTTTGTCTAGCTTAGCAATTGCACATCCACAAGATGATTTAGTTTTGCGAATAAACAAATCACTATTACCTTCATTTTTAAAGTTAAATGTATGTGAAACACTTGCTCCTTGCTTAAGAGTCCCAAAATTAAAAACTTTATTATCAAAAACTATCTTTGGTGCATTAGCCTTTTGTTCTGTTGTCATGCTTGCAAAGTCTTCAGCAATTGATGCACTTACTGAAAATCTATTTTTATTACTATTTGTATTTCCGTTAATTGAGACAATAACTTTATCCATTATAAACCCCCAATCATTTTTCTTTTTTGCATCGTATTTAATTTCAATATATCCTGTTTGTTTAGGCTTTAATGTACTAGGAACAGCTTTAATAGTTAAATGTGCAGGTACATTCTGAAACCCTATATTCAATACATTGGCTGATAAATTAGCCATTGGAATACTATCTATTTTTACTTGTGTATTTGAAACTTTACCTAAAGCTAAATGATTAGTCTTAAGTCTTAAATCACCAATTAGTCTAGGGTAAAGATCCTCTTGTGTTTTTGGTTTTGGAATAACATTGCCTGTAAAGCGTATCACAGTAGTGGATGGTGTTGCATTTGTAGTAACTGTAATTGTTTTCGAAAATTTTCCTGGACGACGTAGCGGGTTATATGTTGCTGAAACGTAGCCTTTGCCTCCTGGAGCAATAGGTTTTTTTGTATAGTCAGAAGAGGTGCAGCCACACGAAGGTTTTACATTTGTTATAACCAAAGGCTCACTACCAGTATTAGAGAAATTAAACTTATGAGTAACTTTTCCACCCACTTCATTTATTTCGCCAAAATCAAATTTTGAATTATTCCAAGAAATATTTGGGCCAACTTGTTGTGCAAATATTGGTAAGCTTAATGCTATAAGTATAATGCTTATAATCTTTTTCATAATATGTATTATTTTAGTTTTGTAATAACTGGAAGCAAAGATAAAAAAAATAGCTACCTGTAATGTGTTCTGCTTATAAACTTATGTTAATGTATTGTTAACGTTTATTGAAGGCGGTTGCAATATCATTTCCCGACGGGTTTTGGAATACTAGCAATTCAAATTCTGGTATAATAGCTAATATATGATCGAATATATCGGACTGAATACTTTCGTAATTACTCCATGCTTGATCATTGCTAAATACATAAATTTCAATTGGAATACCGTTTTCTGAAGGTTGTAGTTGACGAACCAAAAAGGTCATGTCATTGTGTATTTTAGGGTGATTCTTAAGGTATTCTTCAATGTACATCCTAAAGGTTCCAATATTTGTTAGTCTTCTTCCATTAACAACTACCGAATTATCTATCTGATGTTCTGTATTATATGTATTCAGCTCCTCAGTTTTGTTAGTAATGTATTTATTTAAATATTGTATTTTACTAAACTTGTTTAGTAGTTCTGATGTGCAAAATTTCACGCTTCTCATGTCAATGTTTATTGAGCGTTTTATTCTACGCCCACCTGACTCTTCCATACCTCGCCAATTCGTAAACGAATTTGAAACCAAAGCATAAGTTGGGATCGTTGAGATGGTTTTATCCCAGTTTTGAACCTTTACTGTATTTAATGTTATCTCTTCAACCGTTCCATCAGCTTTATGACTTGGCATTGATATCCAATCGCCTATTTTAACCATGTTGTTTGCCGATAATTGTACACTAGCAACTAAACCTAGAATAGTGTCTTTAAATACTAACATTAAAACAGCAGCCATAGCACCTAAGCCGGCAAAAACACCTTTAACAGGATTCCCAGTTAGGTGTGAGTATATAAGTATGACACCAATAACCGTAACGAAAATGTTCACCAATTGAATATATCCTTTTATTGGTCTATTCTTAGAAAATGGCGAGTGTGAATATATTTCGTTAAGTGCTTTTAAAAAGGAATTAATTACTATCATGGCAATTATTGCCATGTAAACATAAATAATGGATTGAATGAAGTTAACCGTTTTAGTAGAGTTTACTAGAGCTAATTCAATGGTGTAATGTATAATTAATGCAGGAATAAAATGAACAAGTTGGTTAAATACTTTTTTTTCTAATATAATATCATCCCATTTAGTTTTGCTTTTCTTAGCAAATAGGCTAATGTAGTGAATTGTAATGCGTTTTGTAATTATATCTGAAATGTAACAGATAAGTAAAATAACTATAATAATTGATGTTGCACGAATGAAATTGGCCCATTCTGCTGACAAGCCAAGGTTAATTAATAATTCTAAATATTGACTTATAATTTTTTCCATTTTAGTATTTTTTAATAATTAACAAAAGTATAAAAGTTTTGATCTATTTGTATAATCAATAATAAATTATGTTTATGTGT
>JAUXEM010000132.1 GCA_030620515.1 Salinivirgaceae bacterium | reverse complement strand
TTGCATTTGATATGGTTCTCCATTAACAACTATATTCCATATGTCTTCAAAATCATTCTGTTCATCGTCGCTAATAAAATTAAAAACACTATAGTCCTTTAAATCTTCTGTGCTGTATCCTAAAATATTTATAAATTTATCATTGCAATCTAACATTCTTCCACTTGGTGCATATTCCACCAGCATACTCGATTTATTAATAGCTGCAATTTGACCTTCGTAGTCAAGGCTTTGTTTTTTTTGTTCTGTAGTATCAATTGCTAAAAATAGAATTTTCTCAACCTGGTTCATGTTATTCCTAACGCAAGTGTAGGTTGCCATAGTCCAAAGATCTTTTCCACTTTTTGTTATATGCTTCATATATCCCTCAAAATGTTTGCCACCTAAAGCTAGGCTATCCCAAATTTCATTAAACCACGATTTATCTTTATCGCTTAAAAAAATGGAAATATGATGTCCTTCTACTTCTGAATTACTTGAGTAACCTAATTTTTTCAGGAATTTGGTATTAGCATACAGTAATACTCCATTAATATCATACTCAGCTCTAATTAGAGTATGGTTAACAGAATTTGTAAAACTAATGAACTGTTCTCCTTGCTTAGCAGCCTCTTCTTGTGTTGCTTGCAATTCCTCCATGTTTTGTCTCATTTCTTCTTCTTGCTGAGTTAACCTTTCAGCTTGAGCTCTTGAGTCGTTTAATAAATCGGCTGTTTTTATATTTGTTTTTACAGTTGAAATGGTAGTAGCAATACTTTCTGCAACTTTTTCAACAAAGTTAATTACATATTTATCAAAATAAGTAAACGATGACATTTCTATAACTCCATGTACTTCATCATTCACTTTTAACGGAACTATTAAAAGTGTAGTAGGATTTGATTCTCCTAGCCCAGATGTTACTTCAACATAATCATTAGGAATTTCATCTACATAAATTGTATTTTTTTCAAATGCAGAGCGTCCAATTAATCCTTCTGAAAAATCAACTCTTTTCTTATTGAATTTCTTTCTATCGTAAGCATAATGAGCAACTAACTCAAAATATTTATCTTGTTCTACTTCATCATTTATAATAAATAGTCCACCTTGAACAGCATTAACATACCTAGATAAATTACTTATTAGTTCGTAAGATAGTTTTTCAATATTGTCGTTGTTGTGACGAAGAATTTCACCAAACTTCGCTAATCCCTCAGCAACCCAATTTCTTTGTTCATCTTCTGTTTTTCTTACGGTATCTTCTTTTTTGTTTTTAAGCAAGCTATCACGTAATTCAACTAGAATTTTACCTAGGCTATTTTCTTTTTCTGGCTTGTAATCAATTTCAATATTTCCATTTGCTAGTTCTTCAGCAAAATTCAACATGTCATTTGAGTTTAAATCTTTTTTCGTTTTAATGTCATCTAACTCATTTACAACGCTTGTAGTGTATTTTCCTACAATATATCCACATAAAAATAATACTAGGGGAATAAAATCTATTGTAAAATATAAGAAGCCTTGTTTATGTAGGTTTGCTAAGTTTTTAAAAGTAAAAACCAAATGATTACTTGAAAGAGCAAAAGTATAAATTATACTAATAATTACGAACCCAAGTAAAAACCCAATTAAGGAGTACTGAAACTTAAAGTTTTTGGCGTTATTCTTATTTTCCATTCAATAATTCTAATATGTTTACTAATACACAATAATAGTCTAAAAGTACTAATGTGATAATGGTAGCAGTAAATTTACTAAAATATTTTAGAAATAATTAAAAAAATATTTGAGTTTCGGTATGTCAGTAATAAATATGTAACCTATTAGTGTGTTAATATTGCTTTTTTAACACCTGTTTTGATATTTGCGACAATGGTAGAGTTTTCTCAACAGAACCAATTTTAATGGCTTCTTTAGGCATTCCAAATACTACACATGATTTTTCGTCTTGAGCAATAGTGTAGGCTCCTGCTTCTTTCATTTCTAACATTCCTTTTGCCCCATCATCACCCATTCCTGTCATAATTACACCAATTGCATTATTACCTGCAAATTTAGCTGTAGATCGAAATAACACATCAACAGACGGCCTATGTCTGTTTACTAATGGACCATTGTTGATTTCTACGTAATATCTAGCTCCACTGCGCTTTAAAAGTAAGTGATGGTTGCCAGGTGCTATTAGGGCACGTCCTCGAATAATAGTATCGTTATTTTCTGCTTCTTTTACTGATATATTACAGAGTTGATTTAATCTTTCAGCGAATGATCGTGTAAAATGTTCTGGCATATGTTGTACAATTACAATTCCAGGACTATCACTAGGCATAGCTACTAAAAATTCACGCAATGCTTCTGTTCCTCCTGTAGATGCACCAACTACAACAACTTTCTCTGTAGTTTTTAACATACTTGCACCTGTATGCCCTTTTGGTAGTATGGCATCGGCACTTAATTTGGGTTTAACTTGTAAACTTTCCGATGGTGCTTTTATAATTCGTTTTTTCCTTGTAAGTTTTGCCTGTGCAGCTGCTTTAACTGCATATCGTAACCTAATTTCTGATTCCTCAATAAATTCTTTAGTTCCCATTCTAGGTTTTGTTATTATTTCAACGGCACCATATTCTAGGGCTCTAATTCCAGTTTCTGTACCTTTTTCTGTAAGACTCGAAATAATCACAACAGGAATAGGATGTTGTGTCATTACTTTTCGTAAAAAAGTTAGACCATCCATTCTTGGCATTTCAATATCAAGAGTAATTACATCAGGTACTTCATGAGCTATTTTATTTGCGGCAAAATAAGGATCGGCAGCAACTCCCATAACTTCAATTTCGCTGTCTTTACTTAAAATACTCGCTAGTGTTTGCCGAACTACAGCAGAATCATCAACTATCAATACTTTTATTTTATCGCCCATAGTTATTCACTTTGCTTTTCAATATACTTCATTAGTACAACACCGGTAAAAGTGTTAAATCGTATTTTTCTTCCCTTTTTTCCTCCAACACTTCTTCCCGAAATTTTGATTTTAAACTCACGAAGTAGCTTTTCTGCAGTTTCAATATTCCGTTCACCAATTCTAAACATGTTTGTTGCAGTTTCAACAACTTCGCCCCCGCCAAATATTTTTGCTTGAATATTCTCTTTTTTACTGCCAAATGAGAGCATGTGTTCAATGAGTTTTTCAATGGCAATATTGCCATATTTGGGTGAAGCTAAACCATTACCATTCCATAAAGGAAGCATGTAGTGATTAATTCCACCAACTTTAAGTACAGGGTCATAGAGGCAAACCGCTACACACGAACCAAGAATTGTGTCTACCAAATAAGGTTCCTTATCTGCAAATAATGCAGATGGGTAAAGGTAATGCGTCTTTATGTCTTCAGAGAGGCTAAAAGATTTCATCTTCATTGGTATCAAAAATAAATTCATTCCCATCTAATGCAAATCCATCCTTTTCATTAGCTATGCCTTCTGGTATTGAAATAGTGAAAACTGAACCAATGTTTCTTTTACTTACTATATCAATAGTTCCATCTATTGAATCTAGCAAGGCTTTTGATACCGATAGGCCAAGCCCATGTCCTGGATTATGTGAATGAATGGATGCATCTAGTCTCTTAAAGCGATCGAAAATTACTTCTAAATTGTTTTTATCAATACCTATTCCATAATCCTTTACCATTACTTTTAATAAGTTATCTTCAATCCAGCCCTTTAATTCTATTCGGCTTGCAGCATTTGAGTATTTAATGCTATTATTCAATAAATTTGAGATAATTAGTCTAAGCTTTTCAGGATCAGTATTAAAAAAAACTGATTCTTTTAGTTTCTCATCTAGCTCAAAAGAGAATTTTACATTCAGTTGTTTTTGTTCAGCCTTATATTCGTAGGTTTCAACCACACTGCCAATTAACTGATTTATTTCAGTTCGAATAATTTCTGGTTGAGCTAGTCCAGCTTCAATACGAGCTGCGGTAAAAATATTCTTTAATTGAAAATCAAGTTCAAAAGCTTCTGAATGAATAAGCTCAGCCATGATTTTAATTTTCTTGAAATCACTTTCTTTTGCTGAAATTATGTTTCTTGATAGGCCTAATATTGATGCAAAAGGATTTACAATTTCGTTTGTAATATTCGATATAAAGTGACTTTTTAACGATTCAGCATCTGCAAGTTTTTGGTTGATTTCAATCATTTGCTGGTTTTGTTTTTCAAAAAGGTCTTCTGACTTTTCTGCTTTCAATAACCGCTGCTTTAACTCGTCAATAATTTTCTCGTTTGACAACATAAATTATCGTTTTATTTTTTTTTAAAAATAGTTGGTTTTATGCTATTTAAGGGCACTTTCATATTGGTTATTGACTCAGAATGCCCAAGAAGAAAATAACCTTCAGGTTTCAGTTTTTGGCATAATTTGTTAATAACTTTTTCTTGATTTTCCCTTTCGAAATAGATTAGTGCATTTCTACAGAAAATAATGTCGAAATTATCATTTATTTGGTACGTGCTATCCATAAAATTTAATCGTTTAAAAACAACTTTATCACGAAGGGGCTTTACCACTCTTACCATTGGGTTATTTTGATCTTTTGATTTTAGAAAATATTTCTTTTTTAAATTTAAAGGAACAATATCTATCCTTTCTTCTTTATAAATTCCATTTGCTCCATTTTGAAGCATTTGAGTAGAAATATCTGTTGCTAAAATATGAAAATCGAACCCAGGATGTTTTATTTTAAACTCGTTTAATACTATTGCTAAAGTATATGGTTCCTCACCCGATGAGCATCCGGCACTCCATATTTTCAGCATAGTTCTCGACGAATTATTATTAAGCATGGGTAATAATTCTTTTTCTAAAAATTCAAAATGGGTTGGTTCGCGGTAAAAATCTGTTTTGTTTGTGGATACCACATCCATCATATGAATAATTTCATTTCCGCCTTCTTTGCTGAAAACGAAATCGCAATAAGTTTTAAAATCTGGTATGTCAAGTTTTTTAAGTCTTTTTTGTAATCTGCCTTGCAAAACTATTTTTTTTTGCGGAGGCATTTTTATCCCATAATTAATTTGAATATAGTTGCTTAGTATTTTAAATTCTTTGTCTGATAAACTAGCAAGATGCATACTTATATTCATTTGTTTATATTTTAATTAATGGTAGGTATGGAAGCGCATGATGCAAATAATAATAGTCGTATGCCTGCCTTGCCGTCAGGCAGGTGTTTAGTAATTATTTTAATCATGTTTGTTTCATACATTTTAAGACTCAGTTATATCAACTAATCCAACAAGACTCTCAGCTTCTTTGTTTAAAATAGTATCTTCGGTTTTGAATATTTGGTCAATATCTAACAGCATAATAAAACCGTCTTCAAGTTTGTACATGCCCTGAAGGAATTCATTTTTATATTTTGTTCCAATACTTGGTGATTCACCAATTTCACTATCCTTAATCTCAAGAACCTCATCAACAGCATCTACTAGTATTCCAAGTTGCAATTCTTCATTGTCAATTTCTATATTTATTACAATTATGCAAGTTTCAGTAGTAAATTCTGTAGTTGGCATTCCAAATTTTAGGCGCATATCAATTACCGAAAGCACATTGCCACGTAAATTAATTACTCCTCGCATATAATCCGGTGAGTTAGGAACTTTTGTAATTGGTTTCATTTCAAGTATAGTTAATACTTTTTTTACATTGGTAGCAAAGTATTCGTCTTTTAACTTGAATGATAAATATGTATTTACATTATCTATAATATCAACTTTTTTTTCTTCCATGTTAACCTCCTATTTTAGTTTCATCTTGTGCAAATTGAGTAATAAGTTGGTTAGTATCTAATACTAAAGCTACAGTGCCGTCACCTAGAATAGTAGCGCCTGAAATTGATTGCTGTTTCTTATATAGTTTTCCTAAAGGTTTAAGAACAGCCTGATATTGACCAATTATATTATCTACAGATAATCCAATTTTCAGATCTCCAAATTGAACAGCAACCACGTGCTCTGTTTCTGGTGCTTCCCCTTCAACCTTAAATAAGTTGCGTAGGTTCAGATAGGCAATCTCGTTATTATCTGTTCGAATTAGATTATTAACAGAATTAACTAGAACAGTATGTTTAAATTCAAAACATTTATCGACAGATGATAATGGGATAACAAATTTTGTATCGTCAATTTGTACGAGTAAGCCATCTATTATTGAAAGAGTAAGTGGCAATTTTATAGTAAGCTTAGTACCTTCATTTATTTCCGAATCTATATCAACCTCGCCTCTAATTTCAGTTATTTTTCTTCTTACTACATCCATACCAACCCCTCGTCCTGAAACTTTTGTGACTTTTTCTGCTGTTGAGAAACCAGGCTGAAATAACAAGTCTAAAATCTCTTTTTTATTCAGTTCGGTATCAGGTGCAATTAGTCCTTTTAAAATAGCTTGATTTATTATTTTATCAGGATCAATTCCTTTACCATCATCAGTAATTTCAATAATTACATTAGTGCCAGAATAAAATGCTTTAAGAAGTATTGTTGCTCTTTTAGGTTTGCCTTGCTTTTGTCTTTCTTCTGCCGATTCTATGCCATGATCTAAACTATTACGAATGATATGCAGAATAGGGTCAGCTAATGCTTCAATAATATTTTTATCTAGCTCAGTTTCTGTCCCTTCGGTTTTAAATACAACATCTTTACCAAGTTGGTGAGATAATTCTCTTACCAATCGTTGGAATCTGGTTAGCATATTTTCAACAGGTATTAGGCGAATACTAAAAACATCGTCTCTTAATCGACGAGTAATTTTCTCAACCTCTTCGGCAATAGGCACTAAGCCATTTGTTTCTGTTTCTTTAGCAAATAGGCTTAATCTTGCTTGAATAGTTACTAATTCACTTACCCAGTTAATTAAATTATCTAGTTTATCAGATGAAACCCTAATGCTTGAAATGTTTGTATCTACATTTGTGGTCGCTAATTTTTCTTTAATCTGATCTTTTTGTGCTCTTATAAAAACTTTTTCAAGATCATGAGTAAGCTGTGTTAATTGATTAATATCAATCTCTTTTTGGTTTTTTATAGTTTCGTCAATAATTCCAAGAAATGATTCTTCCTCAAGTAAATTTATGTCAGATATTTTATTAACCTTTAAATCACATTGATCGTCAGCAAAAATAAAAACCTCGCCAATTGCATTAATACCCTGATTGGTAGCTAAAAATATGTCCCAATATATATGGCATTCTGTGCTAATAAGAGAATCAAAATCAGGCAGATTATCGGTACGTACAAAAACTTTAGTTTCACCAATATCACATAATTCATCAATAAGGTAGAGTGGGTTAGTGCCAAATTTGAAAATATTCTTTTTTGGCTTAAAACTTATATAATAAGTAGCAAGTTCATCAATAGCTCTATTATCCGTTTCCTGAATTGTTAAAGACGTGACTTTATTGATTGTATTCTCATCACTAATTTGCAAAATTTTGCTAAGCAAAAGGTCATGCTGTACCTGATTTCTAGTATCAGAATCATCGCCTTCATGCATAAGGTTTCTTAGGTGATCAACTGATGCTAGGGTTACATCTAATATATCATCACTAATTGCAAGCTTATCATTTCTTATTAAGTCATAAATATTTTCTAGATGATGTGTAAACTGGTCAATTTTATGAAAGCCAAACATGGCACTACCGCCTTTAAGCGAGTGCATAACCCTAAATATTTGTTGAATTAGTTCGTTGTTTGCTTTGTCGCCTTCAATTTCCAACAATAGTTTCTCTAGCTCATTAATTAAGTCACTAGCTTCTTCAATGAATTTTTCTCTGAATTTTTCCATTATCTAACAACTTTATTTATTGCAGCAAGCAGTTTCTCAGGAACAAAAGGTTTTATAATCCAACCGGTAGCACCTGCGTCTTTTGCTTCCATTTTTTTAGCAGTTTGTGATTCGGTAGTTAAGAACAAGATGGGTACAAATTGATAATCGGGTTTTTGTCGAGCATTTTTAATAAACTCTATCCCATCCATATTTGGCATATGCAAATCAGTAATAATTAGGTCTAGGTGTGAACCATCTAGAAATTTAAGGGCATCTTTTCCATCAATGCCTTTTAGTACTTCGTGTCCTGCATTTTCAAGTGTAAAACTTACAACTTCCCTTATGCTTTCTGAGTCATCTATAATTAATATCTTCTTTCCCATTTTTTAATGGATTTTTGGTTAGTTTATGTTTAAAATTGAGATTAATTCAGCCCTTTCGAAAAGGGAGGTAATATCTTGGTTTAAATCTAGCTTTATCGTAAGCTTCAGGTCATTTTTAAAGCATTTATTCTCAAATGATTTTAAAAATTGTATAAGTGTTAAATCGGCATCATCAACCTTTGTTATGGTTAAGTTTATTACTTTAACATCTTTAACTGCTTTCACAAAATCTTTCTGAATTTCAGCTATGTTAGTAACATTGAGCTGTCCTCCTAACTCAATATTGACAGAATTCTTTTTTTTGTCACGTTTTACTTTACTAGTATAGTTTTTCATTCTTAGTAGTATTAAAATAATTCTATATCACCATCGTCAATGTTATCGGCTTTGCTATCATTATCAAAAAAATCGTTTGCAGTTATATCAGTATCTACCATTTTATTGTGAATATCTCTTTCGCTTTTCATGGTATATAATTTCTCTATTCTTTCTAGTACTGCATGATCTTCAATTATCTCTTTTTTCAGTTCTTCGTAATTAATTTTGTCATTAATTTCGTTCAATTTCTCAACTATGCTTTCAACGGTATCTTCAAAAAAGCTATAGTATCCAATGTTTTTAAGCGAAGTAGTTATTTCATTTGCAATAGTTAAACTTAATTGCGAATATTTTTTGCTTTCATCATTAATATTTTTAATACCATCGGATAAGTTTTGGATAGTATTTTTGGGCACTTCATAGGCCCCTGCTTCTTTTTCAATATCGTCAGCAACAGTTTTTAAGCTATTTATGTTACCTGTAATACTATTCAGAGAGTTCTTTAATGAATTAGAGTTAAGCTTTAAATCAGACACCAGAATAACTAGCCTTTTTACTAAATCAATACTAAAGTCTTCTCCATTTGCTTTGATAAGTCGTTCAAAGTTTTTAATCTCTTTTCTAATATTTTTCTCTTCAATAAAAACATCATTAAAATAGTCTTTTAATACAAAATATTGTTCAATTATGCTATTGTTTTTACTAGATGTATCATCCCAGTTTTTTCTAAATATCTTATTAAAAGAGGTGTAACTTTTTTGAGTTTCTGAAATATGCTTAATAAACGAGCCACTAAAGCTTTCAGAGCTTGACCCTAAGTTAATGTATATGGCATTTAATGCTTTCATTTCTCGTCCAACTTCAATCAGTTTGGTTGTAATTTTTTCAATGGATGTCTGATAGTCTTTATTCGTGTAAAGTAGCTGTGCAACTTGCACTTCTGTAATTTCAGGAATACCAACAATAACCTTAAGCTGTTGTTCAATTTCATCTTGTGTTCCATTGTTTTCTATGTTATCAAGTCCAGAAATCAACTCTTTTTGTGATTCCTGTATATGTTCCATCTTTTGCCTTATAATATCATGATATTGTAGGTTTGTAATTATTTCACCCATATTGGCAAAGCAATTTTGCGAATGGGCATTAATACGATGAAGAAAATTATCGGGCCAAAATTCTTCTTTATCAAGTTTTTTTAAATCAATATTTAATTTCTTAATATTTTCAGATACTTCAGTACTATTTTTGCTTCTTAATATACATGCATTGCTTTTAATTTCTAATAGGTTATTAACTAATTCAGTAGATTTATTAGAAGCAATTTCATTGTTTTTAGAAGCTTTTAAAATAGTTTTATTTAATCTTCCTAAGCTTTCTTTAAGCTCTTCTTTATTCGTTAGTTCAATATAAGTGAGATGCAAGCTTAAATTAGCTATAATATATTTAAGCGTAATTAAGTTTTGTTTAAAATTATTAAAAGGAACAATTAGTAAATCAAAAGAAGAGTATACATTAGAAAGCTTTTCTAATGTGAATGATATATAGCTGTCAATATTCTGTAGATATTGCTCTTGTTGTGAATTTTTATCTTTTGTATTGTCAATAAATGTGGAAAGATCTTTCCTAAAGAATAAACTAATTTTGTTATTAGCTTCTGCTACATCCTTTATTTTACTATAGTATTTTTTAAGTAATTTGTTAAAATATAAGAAATCTTTAGATGATGAATTATGGAGAGAGCTTATTTTGTTATCAATTTCGTTTAAAATATTAATAATATCATGCTTAGGAAAGTTTTTTAAATAGTTATTGAGTTTTGCCTGCGAAGAATCTGCCATGTTATATGTTTTAGTATTTAAGTATAACTATTATACAATAACTTTGTTCAAAATCATTTTTAAGATACGATAATGAAATCATAAATGAAAGAGATAGAACGAAAAATACTTTTTAAACTGATTTATTATATGTTAATTGATGTTTTGTTATTTTAACATATTTTTGAAATGTTATGATATATAATTCAATGTCGTTTAGTTAGTAAATTGTCACAATCGTTTGTAATTCATACTGTAGGGTTTCTTTTGACGATGCTTTCGTTCATTTTTTCTGTTGGGTCTTATTATTTCC
>JAUXEM010000226.1 GCA_030620515.1 Salinivirgaceae bacterium | reverse complement strand
TGTTTTATCCATGCATTAGTAGATGTTTTTATATTTTCTACCAAAGCAGGAATAGTTTGGTTTAAATTGTAGCCAATAAAAATATGCATATGATCGGGCATGCTACCAATTGCCAATAATTTATGATTGTTATTTTGGACAATTCCCGTAATGTATTTCTCTAATTCATTTTTCCATTTTTTCCCTATTAAAGACTCGCGGTTTTTGGGAGAGAATACCAAATGAAAATATGCTTGTGAATATGTATTTGCCATTTCGCCTATATTTTAATAACATTTCGATGCTCTGCACCTTATAAAACCTTGCGGTTGCTACTACAAAGATAATTGGTGCTCTGCACCTTGCTTAACTAAATTAATATATTAGCTATTAATAAACAAGCATAACGAGTAAGCATTATGTCTTGAATTTCACTTTGCGATTAAATGAAGGTAATACCAACAATCCGGTTAGCGAATGAAACTCATTTTAATTTCTAATCGGTATTGCTACCTTTGCCACCCAAATAAGAAAATAATGAATAAACCTGAATTACTTTTACCCGTTGGCAATGTTGAGGCTTTTTACGCAGCAATTGAAGGAGGAGCAGATGCTGTTTATGTTGGATTAAAAGCATTTAATGCTCGCGGAAGAGCTTCAAATTTTAATAATTACCAATTCTTATTGTTACTTAACGAGGCTATTAAAAACAAAGTTAAGGTATATGTTACTTTAAATATTGTTATTAAAAACAAAGAAATTCAAGAACTACTTGATACTTTATGGTTTTTATCGAAAACAAAAGTGTCGGCAGTAATTATTCAAGACTGGGGAACTTACCATTTAATTAAAGAGCATTTTCCTAAAATAGTTATACACGCCAGTACACAAATGGCAAACCATAATTCAGCAGGGCTTTCACATGCAAAAAAACTAGATTTTGAACGTGTTATTTTAGCTCGAGAGTTAACTTTCCCTGAATTACAAGACATTCAGAAAAACCCACCTATTGAGACTGAGATTTTTGTTCATGGCGCATTATGCTATTCTTTTTCGGGCATGTGTCTGTTTAGTAGCTATTTAGGCGGTTCGGGTGCTAATCGTGGTTTTTGCACACAACCCTGCCGTAGATTATACAAAGCAGAAAAAAGCAATACTCTGGCTTTTAGTTTAAAAGATAATCAACTTATTGACTATGTACCAGAACTTTCGAAAATTGGGGTTAACTCGCTTAAAATTGAGGGCAGACTTAAATCAGGTGAATACGTTTACCAAGTGGCTCAGGCATACAAAAAAGTAATTAATGACCCTACTGCAATTGATGAAGCAAAAGAAATGCTTAAACTAGATATGGGTCGTGATAAAACACAATGGTTCTATGCTAAAAATGTTTTAGATGCTATTACTAAAAATCCAAATACTGGATTACCAATTGGCAAAGTGGAACAAGTATCATCAAATTCATTTTCCTTATACCCATCAGTAGAGCTAAGCAAGGGCAATAGACTTAGAATACGTACCACAAACGATAGTGAGCAATTAGCATTCAAAATTGAAGAATTTGAAGTTTTTGAATCGGGTAAAATAGAGATTAAAACAGATTTAAAAGGTATTAAGCAAGGTAACGAGGTATACTTAGCAGGTTTGCGAATTAAAAAATTCCCTTCGAAACTAAAAGGTGAAGCAAAAAAAGTTAGCGACCAAATGCCATACAGCTTAAAACGAAAATATTCCGACGGCGTACGTAAGTTTAAGCCCATGAATAGGCAAACTATTTTTGTGCGTATAAATAGCATTGATTGGTTGCGCAAAATAAATTTAAACGAAGTTGAACAACTAATAATTCAACTAACAAAGAACCAGTGGGAAGAACTAAAACTTGATTTGCCTTTCTTACAAAAAAACAAACATAAATTATGGTTTGAATTGCCTCAGTTTATTTCTGAAAAAGATTTATCTTTCTACAGAGAATTGTGCCAAAATATTACTAAAAAAGGATACCAACAATTTTCGTTAAGTCATTTGTCACAAAAAGAATTTTTGCCCAAAGGCACTTCGTTTTTAACCAATGAGAATGTTTATTGTTATAACGATGCAGCAGCACAACTTTTACGTGCAGATGGTGCGAAATGGGTTATGAGTCCGTTCGAAAATGAATTCGACAACCTTTTATCGGGAGCAAACCGTAATGTTATTATACCAATGCATTATTATCCAAAGTTATTTTATTCACGACAGCCTATAAGGTTTAACGAGCAATTTAACGACGACCAAAACCACACTTATCGTAAAGAAATTAGAGATGGTATTACTATTGTGATACCCGATAAGCCAGTGTCTTTGTTTCAGTATCGCGAAAAACTGAATAATAAGCATTTTAACCAGTTTTTAATTGACTTAAGCTTTGAAAGCCCATCAAAACATACTTTAAAGCGATTGTATGGCAAGTTTAATAAATCGGAACAAGATCAACCTTCCACTACTTTTAACTTTAAAAAAGGGTTGAAATAAGATCTCTATGTTTTCAGCTAATATAGCACCTAATATCTGCAGGTAATTATATACAATAGTTTACTATATTTTTATATATCCTTGAATATATACAGGGAATTTACGCTTAAAGAATATTCGTTAAATATGTTGTCATTTCAATTGAAGATGACAACATATTTTAAAATTCCCAACATTACAAACCACTTGAAAACGTCTGGAAAAAAGTTTCAACATGGTTAAATGTTTTTAAAAGCGAATTCCCTACGGCTATACATGATTTTTTGCTTTTCATAAATAAAAAATAATGACAAAAATAACCGAAAGGTATAAACAAATTAAAGCACTAGTACCTTGATTCCGCAACTGTTAAGGTTAAATATTTGATAGTCACGACGTGAGTGCTTTTTAACGGCACTTGTTTTATTATTAGTTGAATTTAAGCTATAATAGTACGTTATATTTTGAGACCTTCCTGAAGAAAATCCTTGGCGGCAGACAGGTATGAGCCCGCCCTGTCTGCAGCTACCAGGCTGGCTGAACAATTCGGGCAGGTAGTGAAACAAAAAATAACATGCTGATAATATGCAAGTTAGCCACAGTTTCTAATTTCGTGCAATACGCTCATTATCTGCCAGATATAAATACTTAACGAAGTATTATTATAAACTCCTATTAATTAACCTGTCTGCCAAACGGGCAGGCAACTCACACCGTGACTTGCGGATTTTAGGTAATACTATAACAAAAAAAATACCTTGAGCTTTACAACCCAAAGTATTTTTATTTCAGTAAGATTTACAAGAACACCAAAAAGCTACTTTCTTATAACAGTGGCATCTCTATCAGGACCTACTGATATAATTTTGATTGGAACACCGGTTTCTGTTTCAATAAAATCAATATATTCCATCAATTTTTTTGGTAAATCATTTTCCAATGTTTTACAAGTAATATCACATTTCCAACCTTTAAACTCTTTAAATACTGGCTCCAATTCGCCTTCAATATCATAAGGGAAATAATCTATTTCTACCCCATTTATTTTATAAGCAGTGGCAATTTTTATAGTTTCAAATTGATCAAGAACATCAGCCTTAGTCATAATCAACTCAGTAACTCCGTTTAGCATTACACTATATTTTAATGCTACTAAATCCATCCAACCACAACGTCTTGGGCGGCCTGTTGTACTACCATATTCGCGTCCTATATCACGCAATTTCTGACCATCATCGTCGAATAACTCTGTAGGAAATGGTCCCGAACCAACTCTTGTACAATATGCTTTAAATATACCTTTTACTTGGCCAATTTTTGAAGGGGCTATACCCATTCCAGTACATGCTCCTGCACAAATTGTACTCGATGATGTAACAAAAGGATATGAACCATAATCTACATCAAGTAATGAACCCTGTGCTCCTTCTGCTAATATTTTGCTTTTATCTTCTTTTATATAATCATTAATTACATGCTCAGCATCTATTAAAGTGAATTGCTTAATTAGTTCAATACCTTCATACCACTCTTTCTCAAGCTCAGTTAAATCAAATTCGTAATTATATAACTTAAGCAATTGTAAATGCTGTTGTTTTAAAGCTTGGTATTTCTCTTCAAAATTGTCTAATGAAATATCACCAACTCTTAATGCTCGTCTTCCTATTTTATCTGTATATGCAGGCCCAATTCCTTTCAAAGTTGAGCCAATTTTACCCTTGCCTTTAGCTTGCTCCATAGCACCATCTAATACTTTGTGAGTAGGTATAATTAAATTTGCTTTTTTTGCAAGATGTAAGCGCTTAGTAGAATCTATTCCAAATTTACTTTTAAGAGCGTCTATTTCTACTTTAAAAATGGCAGGATCAAGAACCACACCGTTACCAATTATATTTATAACTTGTTCATGAAAAATACCTGAAGGAATAAGATGCAAAACATGCTTCATATTATTGAATTCTAAGCTATGACCAGCATTTGCACCACCTTGAAATCGGGTAATTACGTTATAATTGGGTGTTAAAACATCAACAACTTTCCCTTTACCTTCGTCACCCCACTGAAGTCCTAATAAAACATCAACCTTCATTCTATTTTTTTTAACTATTTACACAATAATAATCTGCAACTAAATACCTTAATTGAGATATTTTTTCGCCATCGAATTTACTAATATTTTTTACTTTTAGACTGTTTGGGCTAGAATAGTTATAAAAATTTATTCAGTTTAATAAATTAACAGACAGATATCTTTTAATAGAGAGTTAGACCTACCTACGGCAGACGGGCAAAAAGTTTAAGTTTCGGATACTGGTGATGTATAATAAAAATATTACGAACTGTTGATATTAAAAATCTAATGTTCATGATAAAATCCTCTTTTATAATGATTCTTTTTGGCAAGATTCACAAACACCATAACAATAAAGAGCATGATATGTCATTCTAAATCCGTGTGCACTAGCAGCTCTTGATTCAATTTCATCAATACTAGGGTCGCAAAACTCTTGTACTTTACCACAATTTGTGCAAATAAGATGGTCGTGAGGTGCACAATTGTATGCTTTTTCGAATTGCGCAATATTTTTTCCAAATTGATGCTTTACAACTAAATTACAATCAAGAAGTACATCGATTGTATTATATAAAGTAGCTCTACTTACTCTGTAGTTTTTATTTTTCATGTAAATGTACAGAGTCTCAATATCAAAATGACCTTTGCGCGTATATATTTCGTCAAGTATCGTAAAGCGCTCAGGAGTTTTTCTATGACCATTACTTTCAAGGTATTTAACAAAAATATCCTTTACTTTTTCATTAATGGAATCCTCTTTGTACTCAATGCCAAATTCTTTATTCATTATGTAGATTGATTCAAAATAAAATTCAAATTTAATTATCTTTTCTTGTTATTTAGAATTTTTAAAAATAATTTATTTTGTATTTATTGGTATTGGTTCTTGCGCAGTGCTCACATAATATATATGTTTTTATATAGGAGCTTGGAGA
>JAUXEM010000158.1 GCA_030620515.1 Salinivirgaceae bacterium | reverse complement strand
GCAAAGAGGCTCTCTACCAGCAGTAATATAAGGGGGTATATCTTTACCAACCTTAGAACCACCTTGAACAATTACATGTGTTCCAATGTGCACAAATTGGTGAACTAAACTACCAGGGCTAACAATAGCAAAATCATCAACTATAACCTCACCAGCAAGCCCTGTTGTATTGCCAATTATTATGTTGTTACCAACAATACAATCGTGGGCAATATGAACATATGCCATTAATAGGCAATTTGCGCCAACTACAGTTTTACCTTTTGCAGCTGTACCTGAATTTATGGTTACATACTCCCTTATTGTTGTGTTGTCACCAATTTTAACATAAGTTTTTTCACCCTTATATTTTAAGTCTTGGGGTATTGCTCCAATGATAGCTCCGTAAAATATTTTACAATTTTTACCAAGGCTTGTGTGCCCTGTTATAACTGCATTTGCACCTATCCAACTTCCATCTCCAATCTCAACGTCTTTCCCAATGGTTGCAAAAGGTTCAATAACTACATCTTTTCCAATTTTTGCCTCTGGATGAATATTTGCTAATGGTTGTTTCATTCTTATCTATTATTAGTTTTTTATTACCTTATTTCGTATTACCTGTGCCATTAATTCTGCATCTAACACCAATGTGTTTCCTACAAAAGCTTGACCTCGCATTTGTGCAATACCTCTTCTAATAGGATTTATTAGTTCCATTTTAAAGATAAGAGTATCACCTGGCACTACTTTTTGTTTGAATCTTACGTTATCCATTTTCAAAAAGTAAGTTGACCATTCTTTTGGATTTTCAACTTGGTGAAGAACTAAAATGCCACCAACTTGTGCCATTGCTTCAATTTGAAGAACACCAGGCATAACTGGTTCATCAGGAAAATGACCAATGAAGAAATCTTCATTCATGGTTATTGCTTTTATACCAACAACACTGTTTTCATCAAGATGAATAATTTTGTCTACCAATAAAAAAGGAGGGCGATGAGGCAAAATGCTCATAATTTCCTTTATGTCCTTAACTGGTACTTCGTCAGGATTGTATCTTGGTGCAACCCCATTTTTTTGCTCAAATTTTACAATGTTACGTATTTGCTTGGCATATTCCGTATTTGCAAAATGGCCAGGTTTTTTGGCAACAATTTTTCCTTTTATTCTGCGACCCGATAAAGCCAAATCACCAATAACATCGAGTAGTTTATGGCGAGCAGGTTCGTTTGAATATTGTAAGCTAATATTATTTAGAATTCCTTGTTTTGCTTCAATATGAGGTTTATTAAAAAGGTCGGCAATACGGTCAAATTCTTCTTGCGGATATTCGTGTTCTACTATTACTATTGCACTTTCAAGAGCGCCACCTTTTATAAGGTTTTTCTTAAATAAAGGTTCTAATTCAGCAAAAAAGGCAAATGTACGACACGAAGCAATTTCTTTTTCAAAATCGGCTAAGCTGTCTATACTAGCAAATTGATATCCTAAAACTTTTGAGTTGAAATCAATTAATACGTCAACGCTAAATTTATCGTCTGGATAAGCAATAATTTCAGTACCTGTTTTTTCATTTACATAGCGTACATTCTCTCTAACAACAAAATACTCTCTATCTGCATCTTGCTCTTCAATACCCGCTTCTCTAAGAGTATTAAAGAATTTAATTGAACTACCATCTAATATTGGTACTTCTGGACCGTCAATTTCAATAAGCAAATTGTCAATACCGAGGCTATATGCTGCAGCTAAAGCATGTTCAATGGTCGATACTCTAGCTTCTCCTTTTGCAATTGTGGTTCCACGAGCTGTGTCAACCACGTTTTCAGCCAGTGCTGGTATAAGAGGTTTGTTTTCTAAATCAATTCTTTGAAATTTATAACCATGATCTGCATACGCAGGCTTAAAAGTCATGGTAACATTTACTCCAGTATGTAAACCTATACCTTCTAAGGTAACTTCTTGTTTTATAGTCTTTTGCTTATCACTCATAAAATTATTGTCATATTAAAAATATAGAAATAGGAATATGGATAATTATTGTAATTTTCCCTGATATTCAATTAATTAACCTAGGTGCTATCCATTTCATTATTTCTATGCTGTCTTTCAAACGTGCAAAAATATACTTTTTATTATATATTTCAAAGCAAATGAGCTTTTTGTAGGAATCCTTATTTCGATTTGTTTTAATACTTTTGGATAAAAAATTAATAATATATGATTAATATAGTTAACACAAGAGAAAATAATCTTAGCAATATAACCCTTTCTATACCTAACAATAAATTAATTGCTGTAACCGGAGTGTCAGGTTCTGGTAAATCGTCATTGGTTTACGATGTAATTTATAAAGAGGCTCGCAGGCGATACTTAGAATCCTTTTCATCTAATGCACGACAGTTTTTAGGTAAACTAAATCGTGCTGACTTTGATTTTATTTCAGGATTATCACCTGCTATTGCTTTGGAACAAAAGCAAAAAATTACTGCTTCTAATTCAACCGTTGGTACTTTAACTGAAATTTACGATCTGCTTCGCTTGCTATTTGCCCGTTATGGCTGCTACGATAAGGCTTATGTAAAGGAGCTTAAAATTGACAAAAACTTATTTTCGTTTAACTCACCTAAAGGAGCATGTGCATGTTGTAAAGGTTTGGGTATAACCGATGCTATTCATGAGGATTTGCTAATTGTAGATTCGGAAAAAACAATTCGTGAAGGAGCGTTTCAAATGACAACACCATCGGGGTATATTGTGTACTCACAGGTAACCATGAATGTACTAAACGAGGTTTGTAATGCAGAGGGTTTTTCCGTTGATATACCATGGAAAGGTTTAAGTGCTGAGCAAAAAAAGGTAGTGCTTTTTGGCAGCAATAAAATTACTGTACCATTTGGAAAACATACCTTGGAGTCGCGCATGAAATGGACGGGAATTACTGCAAAACCACGGGAAGAAGGATATTATAAGGGCATAATTCCAGTAATGGATGAAATATTAAAACGCGACAGAAATGTAAATATTTTAAGGTTTACTAAATCAGTTGTTTGTTATGACTGTAGTGGCAAGCGTTTAAATAAAAATGCCTTAAGTGTTAATTACCTAAACAAAAATATTGCTGAGCTTGCACAAATTAGCATTAATGATTTGCATGCATTTTTTCAAAAATCAGAAGCAGAACAGGAAGTATCAAAAGGTGAATTATCTATTATTAATGAAATACATAAAACCACCCAAATAATTAAAAAGCTAGGCTTAGGTTTTTTGTCTTTAAAGCGACCATCAAACACCCTGTCTAGTGGAGAAACACAGCGGTTAAGGCTGGCAAAAATGGTGAATTCAGGCTTGCGCGGAATTTTATATTTGTTCGATGAGCCTTCGGTTGGCTTGCATCCGAAAGAAGTGAACGATTTGGTTGAAGTGCTATATGCCTTACGGAATAATGGTAATACTGTTATTGTGGTAGAGCATAATAACCAGTTAATTAAAAGTAGCGAATGGATAATTGATATTGGCCCCAAGGCTGGAGTTAATGGAGGAAAGGTATTGTTTAATGGCTCCAGTGAAGATTTTTTAAAGTTAGATAACTTGAAAGAAAGTAAAACCTTAAAACACATACGAGAATCTATCAAACAAAAACAGGAGAAGACAAATAATGAAGAATCTATTCAATTCAATGAAATAAGTGCTAATAATCTTCAAAGTATAAATATTCAACTTAAAGTTAATGCACTAAATTTAATTACTGGAGTTTCTGGAGCTGGTAAAACATCATTAATTAATGTAATTTCTCAATATTTTACCAATATTTTAAATGGGAATGAGAATTCAACTCATAATTTTAAATCGGTAATGGGCGATGTAATAATTAAAAAGATTGTTGTTGTTGACCAAGCTCCCATTGGCAAAACGCCACGAAGTAATCCCGCAACTTATATTGGCTTATCTGACGAATTAAGAAACCTATTTGCCGCATTAGAAACAGCCAAGAAAATGGGACTTAAGAAAAGTCACTTTTCGTTTAATACAAAAGGAGGCCGATGCGAGAAATGTGAGGGTGCCGGCTATTTGCAAATAGGTATGCAAATGCTTGGAACGGTTGAGGTGGTATGCGACCAATGTATGGGCAAGCAGTTTAAGCCCAAAGTACTTGAAGTAAAGTATAGGGATAAAAGTTTGGCTGAAATATACAGTATGGATGTTGATGAGGCATTGCTATTTTTTGAACAAGAACCTGTTATTGCAAAACATTTATCAACTCTTCAGGAACTAGGACTTGGTTATTTGAAATTAAATCAACGCTCATCTACTCTTTCGGGAGGTGAGGCTCGTAGAATAAAACTTACTAAAGATTTAGTTAAAACTAAGAATGTTCCTACCATATATATAATAGATGAACCATCGTCGGGTTTACATGCTCATGATAATGCCGTTTTGCTCAAAAGTTTCACAAAGTTAATTGAGCTTGGACACACCTTGGTTTTATCGGAACAGAACGAGCTATTTTTAAAAAATGCTGATTACATAATTGAGCTAGGTGAGGGGAGTGGCGTGAATGGTGGAAAAGTTATTTTTAATGGCTCTCCCAGTCAGTTTTTTAAAGAGAGACATAGAAAGACAATAAGAGAAGATATTATTATTGCAAAGGAGCATACTGAACAGATTGCAAATATTAAAGCACCCATACAATTAAAGAATGTTACTACACATAATTTAAAAGGAATTAATGTAAATATTCCTTCTAATAAATTAACTATGGTGGTAGGCGTTTCTGGTAGTGGAAAATCATCGTTGGTTTTCGATACACTTTTTGCAGAGGGCAGACAGCGTTATGCCGAGAGCTTTTCGGCTTATGTTAGAAACCGATTAAACATTAATTCACAAGCACAGTTTGATACAGCTAAAGGATTATATCCTACAATTGCTGTGAATCAAAAAAGTGTTTCAAAAAATGATAGGTCAACCGTAGGAACGATGACCGATTTGTATGATTTAATTCGCTTGCTTTACGCACGAATTGGGATTAGCAAGCAAACGGATAAGTCGCCAATGGCTTCATTGTTTTCATTTAATCATGAACAAGGTGCTTGTACATACTGTCAGGGTTTGGGTTATTTTATGGAGGCTGATGAGGATAAACTTATTAGCAATGCCAACCTATCCATTACTGATGGGGCTATGAATAGTAGTAAGCCTGGGAAGTTTTATGGCGACAAATATGGCCAATATGTGGCAACGCTATATGTCGTTGGGGAACAAAACAATATTGATTTTAATGAAAACTGGAATGATTTATCTGTGCAAGCTAAGCAAATTGTCATGTATGGAACAGGCGATGTTAATTATAAAGTTAACTGGAAGTTCAAGCGTAAAAACAGGGAAGGGAACCATGAATTTGAAGGTAAATGGCTAGGATTTTTATATCATATAAATGAAGAATATTTGCGGAAAGTGAATGATAAACGTGCCGATGCTTTTCTACCAATAATGAAGAAAACAGTTTGTAAACCTTGTAATGGAACACGCTTGAACGATTTAGCTTTGTCTTTTAAAATAAATAACAAAAGCATTTCAGATTTAACAGCAATGCCTATTAGCCAAAGCATAATGTTTTACAGACAATTATTGCAAAAACCAAACCTTGCACATAATGACCTTGTAAAACAAAAAGCGGCACAGGTTATTATTGGCTCTTTAATGCGTGGGTTAGATGTTTTAGAGAAATTAGGTTTAGAATACCTTTCATTAAACAGACCAGCAAAAACTCTTTCCGGTGGCGAGGGACAAAGGGTTCGCTTAGCATCGAGCTTAATTCAAGATTTATCGGGGGTTTGTTTTGTGCTTGACGAACCAACAATGGGACTGCATCAGAAAGATAGTTACCACTTAATGCTAATGCTAAAAGATTTAGTGAATCAAGGAAATACGGTAGTTGTTAGCGAGCACGACCCATACTTTATTAAAAATGCCGATCACATAATTGAATTAGGACCAAAAGCGGGCAAGGCTGGTGGTGAGCTTATTGCCGAGGGCTCTTTGGGAGAATTAATGAAGAATAGCAATTCAATTACAGCGGGTTATTTAAAAGATGATTTTAAATTCAATAGGAAAACAATAAGTACTAAGGGGCAGGCTAATATTGAGATAGAAGGAGCAAGTGCAAATAATTTACAAAATATAAATGTTCAAATTCCCATTAACAGATTAGTGGCAGTTAAAGGGGTTTCGGGAAGTGGTAAGTCGAGCTTGGTATACGAGGTTATATATCAATCTTATTTGCGGCAAAAAGCGATGAACTGCAAGCTTATAAATGGGCTAAGTAATTTTAATCAGGTAATATGGGCAAATCAGGAAAGCATTAAGCCTGGAGGTTTAAGTTTTATAGCGACCTATTTAAATATTTACGATACAATTAAGAAGCTCTTTGTTGGTTTAGATAAAGCCAAAAAGCTAAAGCTAGGGGCAAGGCATTTTTCTTTAGCTGGTAAAGACGGCTGTTGCCCCATGTGCCAAGGTAAGGGAGTTTTAACTACGGCTTTAGACTTTCTTTCTGATGTAGAAGAGATATGTGAAGAATGCAATGGGCAACGATATAATAATCAGGTGTTAAGTTGCAAGATTGAGAACCAAAGTATTGCTGATGTATTAAATACTCCTCTTGCTGAAATAGGAGATTTATTATCTCATGCAAGCATTGATAGAGTAAGCCAATTAGCCGCTAAGGTTGGCTTAGGTTATATTACAATAGGTCAATCTTTAAAAACATTAAGTGGGGGTGAATTGCAAAGACTAAAACTACTCTCGGCTATTTTGGAACAAAAAGGAAACAATAGTTTGATACTGCTCGATGAACCTACCATGGGTTTACATATGAAAGATATAGAACACCTGATTGAGGCTTTTAATGGCTTAATATCCGAAGGGCATTCCATTATTTTTATTGAGCATAACCAAGCACTTATAAAATGTGCCGATTATGTAATAGAAATTGGACCCGGGGCTGGCGAAAAAGGTGGAAGAGTGCTAAGCGCTAAGGATAATTAGTACTGAACAATGTATAAATGAAAAAACAGTTACTTGTTGCAGAGAGATGGTAAAGTTGTTACTGGTTAAAAAACTTTGAGTTCTTTGTGGTAAAATAATGAAAAATTGTTCTGATTGCTTGTTTCTATATGTTGGAAAGCCTGAAAGTGATGAAAGATTTTTTTAGCGTTTGATAAGGAAAGAATAATTGAAATAAGGTTTCTTGTTGCAGGTTAAAAATGTTGCGTGTTTGGGTGCTATTTGGAAGAGTGTGCAAGTTATTCTTTGAGTTCTTCGTGGTTGGTTTTTAATTAATGGTAAAAGTAATTAGTATATGAAAAAAAGTTGTTTGTTGCAGAGTACTGGTTAAAAAGTTACGCATTTTCGGTTACGCTAATTGGGCAAAAAAAGAATGCTGCTTACTTGATACTATTGCTAGCTTAGCGTTTAAGGATAAAAAATAAACAGTTTCTAACGTTATACAAGGAATTTCATTAAATTTGTCGCCAATAAAAATGTAATATTTCAGCACAATGATTGAAAAAATCAAGGGGTTACTAAAGGAGACAGAGGAGTTTGTTGTAAAAAATGTTGATGAGCTTGAACAGTATCGTTTAAAATATTTAAGTAAAAAAGGAGAAATATCTACCTTATTTGGCGATTTTAAGAATGTTGCTCCCGAGCTTAAAAAGGAGGTAGGTCAAAAAATTAACTTGCTTAAGCAATCTGCCCAACAAAAGTTCGATGAATTAAAAGATTATCTTGAAGACCAAAGCGATAATACAGAAGGAACAGACCTTAGTCGCCCAGGTGAACCAATAGAACTAGGTTCTAGGCACCCAATTTCTCTTGTTAAAAACGAAATAGTTAGTATTTTTAACAAATTAGGTTTTACGGTAGATGAAGGACCTGAAATTGAAGATGATTGGCATGTATTTTCAGCCTTGAATTTTCCACCAGAACACCCAGCACGTGATATGCAAGACACTTTCTTTATTGAGAAAGAACCGGATATTTTATTGCGTACACACACATCCAGCGTACAGGTTAGAGTAATGCAAAACCAGAAACCACCAATTCGCACATTGTTACCAGGACGCGTATTTCGTAACGAAGCAATTTCAGCTCGTGCACATTGTATTTTTCATCAAATAGAGGGTTTATTTGTGGCAGAGAATGTGTCGTTTGCCGATTTAAAACAAACCCTAATGTATTTTGCTAAAGAAATGTTTGGCGAGAAAACACAAATACGCCTGCGTCCATCTTATTTCCCATTTACAGAACCATCGGCCGAAATGGACGTATCGTGTTCTATTTGCGCAGGCAAAGGTTGTAATGTTTGTAAATATACTGGTTGGTTAGAGATTTTGGGTTGCGGAATGGTTGACCCTAATGTGCTTGAGAATTGTGGTATTGACAGCGAGAAATACACCGGTTTTGCTTTTGGTATGGGTGTTGAGCGTATAGCAATGTTAAAATATCAGATAAAAGATTTACGCTTGTATTTTGAAAATGATGTTCGATTTCTTAGACAATTTAAGTCTGCATACTAAGCCTTATCTGTGTGGTCATTCAACTTCTAGCTGAATATTTATTTCCATGTAACAAGAAGCAGCGTGTCCCTATGCTGGTATTTGTGGTGTTGTAATAACTAATTTTAAGTAACTACTCAGGAGTTTCTGATTTTCAGTAGTTGTTAACAAATATTTAGTCTTTTCAACAGGTAAAAAAGAAAATATTAGTTATAGAATCTTAAAACCAAATTGTTATCAACGATTGTTGGTAATACAAATTTTGATGTTGATTACTTTGTTTACTATTTTACTGTTAATAGTCATTAAAAGATAGACCTTTGCCACGCAATATGACAAAGGCAGGCAATACATATCAGGCAATATTAGAATTGGTTCACAAACTTCAAGTCGAGATTGTAGAATTAAAAAAAGAAAACACCAATCTTCGAGGTCGTATAAATGAACTTGAACATTCTAAGAATAGCAACAATAGCAGTATCCCTCCAAG
>JAUXEM010000292.1 GCA_030620515.1 Salinivirgaceae bacterium | reverse complement strand
GCTTACTAATGCAATTGCATTTAATGTAAAAGCGGGCATAAACATCAACTCAATATTATCCTCATTAATAAATATTGGTCGTCTTTCTGTTGACGAACATCGCTTATATGATACTTATGCTCAAATAAGTGCAGTCCCACAAATAGGATTATTATTTGGTTTAGGAGTAGCATACAAAGTGAAGGAGCAGAATTTTATGCTACTAAATTTTATTATTAACAAGAATTTTGCCAAAAGAATAAAAGCAAATTACGAGTACTTCCCACACACTTCCGAAGATATTTATACTGGTAGCATAAATGCAACAGGTAGTTTTATTGGCTTAGCATTGTCATATAATTTTATTAAAGAAAAATGAGAATAAAAATATTTATTAAATACTTTGTAATACTAGCCTTAACCTTTGTTGCTTGCGAAAAAGAGACTGAGCTAGATATACCTGAACCCAGTACAAAACTAGTAGTAAATAGCGTTTTAGTGGTTAATGAGCCACTAAAGGTTTATGTAACTATAAGTAGTTATGTTATGGATACTATTGCTGCATATGTTACAAATGCACAAGTAATAATTACCAATAAAAACAAAGCAGAAAGCGATACCTTACATCATACTCAAAATGGTTTTTACCAAGCAAGTTCTAAGCTATGCGAACCCAATACAACTTATATTGTAAAGGTAACTACAAAGAACTTTGGTAAAGCCACAGCTACAACTTATGTTCCATCAAAAATAAAATTCACCAATTATTCGTTAAAAACCAAAGCTGGTATTAGTAAAGATGGTTTTAAAAACAAACTTTTAACAATAGCTTTTTCCGATAATATTGAAACTAGCAATTATTATATGTTAATGTTAGAATGGCATTCGTTAGATTCTATTGGTTTTGAAGGTTTTTTGCACAACAATGCATGGTATAGTTACAGCCCAATTATTATTGCCGAGGGCAGCGACGAAGAGTCTGTATTTTCCGATGCTTTATTTAATGGTAAGCAAGCTGTTATTCCAATGAATTTTAATACTTGGAATTATGAAGACCATTATGATTCGAAATATATTGTAAAATGTTATTTAATTACTGTTTGCGAAAACTATTATAAATATCACAAATCACTAATACTGCATGATGAGTCAGGAGACAATATTTGGCAAGCAAATTCGCCACCTCAATTATACAGTAATGTAAATAATGCATTTGGTATATTTTCAGCTATTAACATATGCGACAGTATAATTATAGAATTTTAATTTTATGACAAAATACATTTTTACAATAATATTAATTACATCTTTTTGTAATTTAAAGGCTCAGCAAATAAACGGATATGTTAGCGATAAAATATCTGGCGAATCGCTTATAGGAGCACATGTTTATGCAAACCAAAGTAAAACTTTTGCAGTTACAAATACATTTGGTTTTTTCTCTATACCATTACAAAAAAACGATACTTTAATTATTTCGTACGTTGGCTACAAAAAGAAAGAAATACCTTTTGCCACAATTACTAAAATACCATTGCAAGTTAAATTAATAGCCGAAACAAGCATTAATGAGGTTCTTGTAACAGCCCATAAATCAATACAAGAGTTACCCGAAATGGGCTTAATTAGTATTCCCATACAACAACTAAAATCAATACCATCAATTGCAGGCGAGTCTGATATAATGAAAACCTTACAATTAATGCCCGGCATAAAACCCATTGGCGAAGGGCAAAGCTCGTTTATGGTACGTGGTGGCTCGCCCGACCAAAATATGATATTATTAGATAATGTGCCGCTATATTATGTAAATCATTTAGGTGGTTTTGTTTCAATATTTAATACCGATGCCCTAAGCGATGTAAAAATGTATAAGGGAGCTTTTCCGGCTCGTTATGGTGGACGCTTATCGTCAGTAATAAATGTAAATACAAAAAATGGTAATCTTAAAAAAAGACACGCATCTTTTACTCTTGGTTTAATAACTACTAAACTATTGTTTGAAGGACCAATAAAAAAAGACACCTTGTCCTATTTTTTATCGGCTAGGCGTTTTATGTACGACATAATTAGCCGCCCCTTAACTTACTTTAGCAACGAGAAAAAGCAATGGGGCTATACATTTTACGATGTAAACGCAAAAATTAATTATAAACCCAATAAAAATAATCGCCTTTATTTGAGCTTTTATACCGGTAACGATAAAATGCTAAGCAAAAAGAAAGAAAACGACGATGAAGAAACCTTAATGAATAATACAAGCAAATGGGGTAACTTATCAACATCATTAAGATGGAACCATATTTATGGCTCAAAGCTGTTTTCAAATATTTCGCTTTATTACATGCACTACAAGTATAATTCAGCTTTTGAATATTCTTTTAAAGACGAAAGCAACAAATACAGCACTACATCAGCCTTACGCTCAGGAATTAACGATTTTGGTTTAAATACCGATTTTGAATACTATGTTCATCCTAAAATAAGTTTCCAATACGGCTCAAATCATATTTATCATACTTATAAGCCAAACAATTATGAGTATTCACAACCTCAAATTAATCAAGACTCTTCTACTCAAATATCATCGGTAAACAAACAAAAAAGTTGGGCTTTTGAAAACTCAATTTATGGAGAATTGAAATTTTATCCTTTAAAATATTTATCGTTTAATTTAGGATATAGATTAACGGCGTTTACAACAACCACTAAAACTTATATTTCGAAAGAACCTCGTGCGCTAATAAATGTAAACTTTCCTAAACTATTTTCGATAAAAGCTAGCTATGCTCGCATGTCACAGTATGTTCATTTATTAACTTATTACGGAGCAAGTATTCCTGCCGACCTGTGGATGCCGGTTACCGAAACTGCGCCGCCGCAATATTCCGATATTTATTCATTGGGAGTTTACAAAGAGCTATTAAATAACAATGTTGCAATTAGTATTGAGGGCTATTATAAAAAGCTAAGTAATCTTATCGATTTTAAACCTGGATATAATATTTTTAGTTCAAGCCAAGATTGGACCAATGCCATTGAACAAGACGGCACAGGAGAATCGAAAGGTATTGAGTTTTTGTTACAGCGAAAAACTGGAAAGCTAGCCGGTTGGTTGTCATATACTTTATCGGAAACAACTAGGCAATTTGCAAATATTAACAATGGTAAATCGTATTTTTATACTTACGATGCAACGCATGATATTGCTATTGTTGGAAACTACAAGATTAAAGACAATTTAACTTTTTCGGCAACATGGACATACATGACTGGCAGAGCCATTACAATACCAAACGAATATTATGAAACTCCACAAGTTAGTTTTGATTACATTGCAAACTCATCGCCAAATATAAACCACAATTATATAGCAAGTAGTTATGAGCAAAAAAACAGCATACGTATGGCACCATACCATCGTTTAGATATTTCGCTAACTTACAAAAAGCATAAAAAACGCAGCGACAGAATTTTAACAGTTGGCGTATATAATTTGTACAATAGGCAAAATGCAGTGTACTACTATGTAGGTACAAAAGATGCCGAAGATGAAATGG
>JAUXEM010000046.1 GCA_030620515.1 Salinivirgaceae bacterium | reverse complement strand
TTTTGTTATTTAATATTTATTTTATGAATATATTTGAAAGTATAAAACCAAGAATGGTACTAGCAATTTTTATAATTCCGCTTGCTGTTGTTATAGCAGCGGTACCTGAAAATACTACAAAACCATATAAACTAACTATTGAAGAATTGGTTAGTGAGATTACCGAAGGAGCACAGTATTTTACAACCGATCAGATTGCCGATTATATTGTGCAAAAAGATCCATCGGTTCAGTTAATTGATGTGCGCTCAAATAGTGAATTCGAATCTTATCATTTGCCAAGAGCTATAAATATACCTTTGGCTGACATAACATCGGATGAGTGGATAGATTATTTAGACCAAGATGTGGTAACCAACGTATTTTATTCTAATGGAACAGTAAATGCAAACCAAGCGTGGATGATTTGTACCCAGCGTGGATTTATGAATAATTACGTAATGCAAGGTGGTATGAATCATTGGGCAGAAACTATTATGAACCCTCAGAAACCTGTTTCTACTGCACCAAGCGATGAGTTTGCAAAATACGATTTTCGTAAGGCTATGAATACTGCTTTAGGAGGCGGAGTGTTAGATGCCGCAACTGAGCCAGTACAATCAGCATCTGCAATGCCGGCAGTTAAAAAGAAGAAAAATAAGAAACGTCCGAAAGGTGGTTGTTAACAGTTTTATACTAGCTTGTTAGTATTTACTCATAAGAATAATTGGATATTAAAAAAGAACAAACTATTTTAGACGTACAAACAACAACAACTTTTAACAACTATTTTAAGACCTTGCCCGATTTTTTGGAGCAGGGTCTTGATATTTTTAGCAATGAATAATAAGCTTACAGGAATAGTTATTGCCGGTGGAAAAAGTTCCAGAATGGGGCAGAATAAGGCTTTAATGAATTTTAATGGCAAAAGACTTATTGATAATGCGATTGATATTATAAGACCGATAGTTGATACTATTTTTGTAAGTAGCAACGAGCTATTGTCAAATATTGAATACCCACTTCTTAAAGATAAATACCAAAACATTGGTCCAATAAGTGGGCTATATAGTTGTTTGGTAGAATCTAAAACTGAATATAATATAATAATTCCGTGCGATGTTCCTTTGGTAACTACACAGTTTTACTTAGAATTAATTAAACAATTCAATGGCTACGATGCTGTAATTCCGAAATTGCCTAATGGAAAAATAGAACCTTTAGTAGCTATTTATTCAAAAAGCATATTAAAAGTAGTTCACGAACAAATACAGGCAAAAAACTATAAACTTGTAAACCTATTCTCTTTAATAAAAGTGAAGTATGTTGATGTGAATGATAGCTCAATGTTTAAAAATGTGAATAAACCAACTGATATAGAGTAAAAAACTTTCACCACAGATTACTCAGATTAGCACAGATACAGTTGTATTAATCTGTGAAAATTTGTGTTTATCTTGTGGTAAAATAATTAAGTTTATACAAATAACAATAATTCACACCGCTTATTAGCTCAGAAACTTTTTAATAGGAGATTTAGAATTAGCCATTCTTCGATATTTCAGTCAAGCTTTTTGCGTCAATAATAGCTATGTCTTTTCCACTAAGCTTAAGTATCTTCTCTTTCTCAAACTCTTTTAAAAACTTAATGGCACTTTCAGCCGAAATAGATGCAAAATCGGCAAGATCTTGTCTTGTCAGGTGTTGAAAAATATCTTCATCAATAAATTCCTTATTTGATAAATAGAGTAGAGCCGAGGCTAATTTTCCCCGCATTTGTTTGTACGAAATACTTGAAATAATATTTAGCAAATGCTTTTCATTCTTATAATTAGTTGAGGTAATTCGCATAGCGAACTCATTATTTTTAAACAGCAATTGCTTTAATTGGTCTTTTTCAATCATACAAATATCAGTATCCTTAATGGCTACCGCAGAATAGGTGTACGAATCTTCACCAAAAACCGACGAAAAAGCTAAAAACTCACCAGTTTTTGCAATTCTAATATTTACCCTTTTATTATGACCTGTTTGTAAATATACTTTTACCAAACCTGTTTGTACAAACATTACATATGGTGCAAATGCCCCTTGCTTAAAAATATTTTCACCCTTTAAGTAAAGGAGTTGCTTCTTTTTATGATGCAAGAAACTTTGGTCGCTTTCTGATAAAAATTGCATTCTTTTTGGTATTATATTATCTAGCGCAAAATACTAAAAAAGTGTATTTATAAGGCAATAAGCAGAGTTAAAATGTAAAAGCTGTCATATGATAGAATATTAGCTATGATAATACAGTATGAATTACCTACTAGTTAAGCCTTTATTAATTGTTAAGGTTTTTCAAAGGTTGTATTTTTGTTATGTCAAAATGTAATATGATATGGCACGAATAGCAATACCAGTTTCAGATAAGTTACTAAGCAATCGGTTTAGCGATTGCACATACTATAAAGTATTTGAAACAGAGGATCAAAATATTATTTCGTCACGAGAGGAAAAATTGCAGGAAGTTAATGTGCAGTTTTTAAGCACTTGGGTAAAAGATAATGGTATAACCGATATTATTGTACATCGCATGAAACAATCGTTTGTTTCTTATTTTGCGGATACCAAGGTTAATCTTTATTTAGGAGTAGATATAAATACACCCGAGCAATTAATTGAAGAGTATTTGCAAGGTACATTACAATCGGATACCCAAAATATAGTAGTTGAATAGCTATTTTAAAAATTATAGTATGAAGAATTTTTTAATATTAGGTGGTGGTTTATCAGGCATTGAAGCGGCTATCAAACTAAAAAACAAAGGTTACAATGTAACTTTGGTTTCCGATAGAGATTACCTTTTTATATACCCAATATCTATATGGATACCGGTAAAAGAAATCAGTTTCGAGGATAGTGCAATAAAACTTTCTGTGTTGCAGAAAAAGCATGGCTTTAATCTAGTTATTCAAAAGGTAGAGAGTATTGATGTATTAAACAAAAAGGTTGTACTTGAATATTCAGAGCTAACATACGACTACATGTTTATTGCACTGGGCATGCATAAAGTGAATGTAAAAGGTGTTGAAAACACCTTATCTATTTGTACTGCTCCAGAACAATCAATAACTATTGCCAACGAATTAGAGAAATTGGTTAATAAAGGCTCTGGAAAAATTGCAGTTGGCTTTGGTGGTAATCCTAAAGATGCAAATGGTTCTGCCGTTAGAGGAGGACCAGCTTTTGAATTACTATTTAATATTAGCACGCATCTTAAAAAGAAAAAATTACGTGATAAATTTGAACTTAACTTTATTGCTCCTATGGCGGAGCCTGGAAAGAAGATGGGTAAAAAAGCTTTTGGTAACTTGAGTAAATTCTTTAAGCATTATAAAATTAATCAGCACCTTGGCAAAAAAATTCTTGGATTTAATAAAGGGGAGATACTTTTTGAAGGAGATAAGAAACTAGAGAGCGATTTAATAATATTTATATCTGGAGGAGCAGGTCATTCAGTATTACAAAATTCTGGATTGCCATTAAGTGAGGCAGGTTTTGTTAAAACATTGCCAACTTGCCAAGTAGAAGGCTTTTCTGAAATATACGCCATTGGCGATTCTGCTGAATTACTAGGGCCAAAATGGGCTGCCAAACAAGGACATATGGCTGAAATAATGGCTGATATTGCTGCTTATAACGTGCATCAGCAAATTACTGGTTCAAATAAAACCAAAAGTTATGTCGATAAAATTAGCATTACCTGTATTATGGACTCCGGGGATGGAGCTGCATTGATATCACGTACTATAAAAAAAGAAAGTATGATTATGCTTCCAATAGTTGGACATTGGCTAAAAAAGGCATGGGGATTGTATTACAAAAATTCGAAATTGAAACGTATACCACGCATTCCGGGAATGTAAAAATTAGAAGGTGTAATTTAGAATAAAGCAGTATTCAGAAAGTTTTAATTCGTGAATTAGTAGCTTTTAAAAATATTGATAGAATGAGTGAATGCAATAATGATAGAATTAAAGATTAAAAAAATGGAGAATAAAGATTATACTACATTATATACAGAAAAAGACAAGCAAATATTAAAGCTTGCCGAAGATTCATTAAACCCAAGTATTGACAGGGTTGAAGAAATTATTGAATATTGTAAGGAGGCTGGAATTAAGAAAATTGGAATAGCCAATTGTACTAGTTTTATAAAAGAGACCAATCATTTGGAAGAGATATTAACTCAAAAAGGTTTTGTAGTAGATAAAGTACATTGTAAACTTGGTAAAGTCCCTTTTAATGATTTAGTAAAGGGATATAAAGGTTTAACTTGTAATCCGGCAGGGCAAGCAAAATATTTAGCCGAAAAAAAAACAGAACTAAATATAATGATAGGCTTATGCTTAGGACACGATATGATTTTTAATTTTAAAAGTGAAGCCCCAGTTACTCCATTGGTTGTAAAAGATCGAAAATTGAAACACAAAACACTAGAAGTATTAAATTAAACAAAAGGTAACAAGTACAATGTACAAAGAGTAACAAATAACTAAAAAATAAATTATATGTCAACAGCATTAATTATAACAATCGGAATTGTAGTGCTTTTTATAGCTATAATGGCTTACAATTATAAACGAATGAAAAACATTCCAAATACACCTGACCATGCTAATATTAAAACGCTTAACAAAAAGAATTTTAAAACGCAGATGAGAACAGGTATTGTATTGGTAGATTTTTGGGCACCTTGGTGTGGCCCATGCAAAATGATGGCTCCCGTTTTAAACGATTTAGCCGAAACAGAAAGCGATAAAATTACTGTAGCCAAAGTAAATGTTGATAATCAACAGCTATTGGCTAAAAAATATAAAATAAGGAGTATACCTACTATGGTTATGTTTAGCGATGGGGTAGAGGTAAAACGATTTGCAGGTATTAAAACAAAAAAGTTTCTGGTAAAAGAAGTAGCAGACTATTTAAAAAACTAAGAAGTTTAAGTTATGATAAAAAATATTGTATTAATAGTAATGATTGCCTTATTTTCGGTTGCAAATGCTAATACGAATGGCAACGAAATAGCAAATAATAGCTCTGAAAAAGCAGTTGACAAAAAGGTAGAAATAGTTCATTTAACCAACGAATCATTTAAAAAACTGGTGTTTGATTACGAAACTAATTCGGAATGGAAATATCAAGGAACAACACCATGTATAATCGATTTTTATGCCAGCTGGTGTGGTCCATGTAAACGTATTGCACCAATTCTTGAAGAACTTGCTCAAGAGTACAGCGGTAAAATTATTATCTATAAAGTAAATACCGAAACAGAAAAAAAACTAGCAGGCTCATTTGGTATTCAAAGTATTCCGGCAATATTATTTGTGCCGGTAAACGGACAACCACAAATGGCAAATGGTGCTTTACCAAAAGAAACTTTTGTTAAGGCCATAGAGAATGTTTTATTGAAAAAATAATATCTAAATTAATATGACATTGTTGAAAATGAAAAAACATCTCTCATTATCTGAAAATACTGAGATAGAAACTATTTGGCGAAAAATTACCAATAATAATTATTACCGAATATTGCTCGGAGCTATTGTTGGAGCAGGTTTAGGTCTTTTATACTGGAAGTTTATAGGATGTAATAGTGGAACTTGTCCATTAACATCGGACCCATATAAAACAGTAGGCATATTTACACTAATGGGTGGCTTATATGCAAAAAAGGATAAGCAAAAGAAAAAAGAAGCTAATTGATAGATTAGATGTTGATTATAAATATTTGTAAGATAAAAATGATTAATTTAATAGAATAAAATGGATACAGAACAAATTCAAATAAGATATTCGGTTTTATCCGAAGACGATAATTGCTGCTTATCGTGCGGTGGAGCTCTTGATTACTCTAAAGCTAAGCCAGGAGAAATTTGTGTTGATTTAGGTAGCGGTAGAGGAACGGATGTTTTACGTTTGGCTGAAGATGTTGGCGAAACTGGCTTTGTTTATGGAGTAGATGTTGCTGACGGAATGCTTAAAAAAGCACAGAAAAATGCCGATAAATTAGGTGTTAGTAACGTGAAATTTGTAAAGTCAGAATTAGAAAATATTCAGATAGAATCGGATACGGTAAACCTAGTTATTTCAAACTGTACTATTAATCATGCAAAAGATAAATACAAAGTTTGGAGCGAAGTAGAGCGTATCCTTAAAAAGAGCGGACGCTTTGTGGTTAGCGATATTTATTCAATTGGAGAAGTTCCTGAGGAGTTCAGAAACGATCCACAAGCAGTAGCCGAATGTTGGGCAGGAGCAACCACCAAACAAAAGTATTTAGATACTTTAGCCAAAGTAGGGTTTAAAGATATTGAGATAATTGAGGAGAGTACTCCTTATGCAAAAGGAAAAATTGAAGTAGTAAGTTTTACCATAGCAGGTAAAAAGAAGTGTTGTAATTAATTGTTGTACATATAAATTAATATTAATGAAGTCTCTAGTTAAATCAAAAAAGAAGAGTGATGGCAAGGTAGCGCAGTGTTGTGCTAAGAATTCAAAGTATGTAATGGGCTGTCACGATTAACAAAATTAAAGAGGTGTCTAAAAGGAACTTTTTGAGTCATTGCGAATGAAATGAAGTGATTTTTTTTTTGAATAACAGATTGCTTCGTCGTTCCTTCTCGCAAAGACTCTTTAATTTGTCTTTATGGGCATCCTCTTTATTTTAACATTAAATGAATGGAATATTCAAAACACAATATTTTTTCAAAAATAAGCAATAGCGAAAGCTACTACCTTGTAAATGTTCTTTCAGGTAATGCCGATATTTTGGAACCTAGCGAAGCAAAAAAATACATCGACAACAAAATCTCAAATACTCAAGAGTATATTGATAAAGGCTATTTGGTAGATGAAAAAGAAGAAGAGAAGCTTTATAAAAAGAAGTATCTCGATTTTATTGACGAAAGAGATAACGACGAAGTGCAACTGTTTTTTACGCCGTGGTACACTTGTAATTTTAACTGTTCATACTGCTTTCAAGATGAATATACTAATGCCAACGACAATGTTGAAGATGCAGTAATTGATGCATTTTTCAACTATGTGGACAAGCAATTTGCCCATAGAAAAAAGTACATTACTATTTTTGGTGGTGAACCATTTTTAAATACTCCAGCAAAAAAGGCATCCATAAAAAAGGTAATTGAAGGGGCTAATGCTCGAAAATTAGATATTGCTGTGGTTACCAATGGTTATCATATTACCGATTTTATTGATATTTTGAAAACAGCTCGTGTTCGAGAAATACAAGTTACCGTTGACGGTACGCAACAAGTGCATGATTCACGCAGAATGCTAAAAGGTGGCGAAGGAAGTTTTAATAGAATTGCGGAAGGAGTTAGCTTACTTTTAGAAAACAACATTCCAGTTAATATGAGAATGATTGTTGATAAAGACAATGTGAACAACTTACCCTATTTAGCGCGATTTGCCATAGAAAAAGGTTGGACAAATAGTCCACTTTTTAAAACGGCTTTAGGGCGTAATTATGAACTGCATCATTGTCAAACGAACAACACCAGGCTTTTCAAGCGAATTGAAATGTATCAAGAGATTTATGAGATAATTAAAAAGTATCCTGAAGTATTGGAATTTCATAAACCGGCATTCTCAATAGCAAAATTTATTTTCGAGAATGGTGAGTTGCCTAGCCCTTTATTCGATTCATGTTCGGGAACAAAAACCGAATGGGCTTTCGATTATTCGGGCAGAATTTATTCCTGCACTGCAACCGTAGGTAATATTGGCGACGAGTTGGGAACTTTTTATCCAGAAATAAATCTAAAAGAAGACTTAATTGAAGAGTGGGAGGAGCGCGATGTGCTAGCAATTAGCGAGTGTAGCTCCTGTTCGGTTCGCCTAGCTTGTGGCGGCGGATGTGCCGCAATTGCAAAAAGCCGTACAGGCAAACTGCATTCGCCCGACTGCCGACCAATTGCAGAATTATTAGAATTAGGAGTTAGTTTATATAACGAGTAATTGATAATGTACAATTAATAATGAGCAATGTGTAATTGTAATAAATAATGAACAATATTAACTCTAATTTACAGAAATGAGTAAATAATAATTTGTAAATTAGCTTATAAACTTTTTACCTACTACACATTACTAAATACTTAAACGCATGAAAATTATAACAGCAAAAGAATTTAAACAAGAGGTGTTAAACGGTGGTAAGGTTGCTGTCGATTTTTATTCCTCAGACTGTCCGCCTTGTGAAGCACTTGCACCAAAATTCGAAAACTTATCGGAATTATATGGCGACGAAATTAAGTTTCTAAAAATATTCAGACAAGATAACCGAGAACTCGCTGAAAGTTTGGATGTTAACGGTTCACCAACTGTTATTTTTTACGATAATGGCGAATTGGTTGGCGATAAACTATCAGGCGGTATTAAGCGATCTGATCTTATTCGGAATTTAGATGCTTTAATTCCTGCTGAAAAAGCTACCGAGATAAAAAGCAAAATAAAACCAACTATATCAGAATACGACACCTTAATTCTAGGTGGTGGTCCTGGTGGGCTTACTGCTGGTCTGTATCTTTGTCAGGCTAGAGTAAATGCAGTATTGGTTGATACAATGCTGCCAGGAGGGCAAATGTCTTCAACTCATAAAATATCGAATTACCCCGGTTTTATAGAGCCTCAACCCGGTTTTATGTTGGCCCATTATATGAGCGAGCAAACAAAAATTTGTGGAGCTAAATATAAAGTTGCTGTCGATGTAACAAAAGTCGATTTAAAAAATAAAACCATCATAATTGATGAATTTGAAACCATAAAAGCAAAAAAAGTTATTCTTGCTACTGGTGCATCTCCACGATACTTAAATGTACCAGGCGAAAAAGAATTAAAAGGCAATGGTATTTCATATTGCGCTACATGCGATGCAAAATATTTTCACGACAAAGAGGTTATTGTAATTGGAGGTGGGAACACAGCTATTGAAGAGGCCGATTTTATTTCAAAATTTGCTAGTAAAATTACCATTATTCATCAGTTCGATAAACTACAGGCAAACAAAGAAGCACAAGAAAAAGCATTTGCAAACCCTAAAATAAATTTTGTATTTGAGACTGAGCCTAGAGGTTTCGAGAAAAATGGAAATAGAGTAAAAGTAGCAACCGAGAATCTAAAAACGGGTGATAAAACTACTTTTGAAGCGGATGGAGCTTTTGTTTTTGTGGGTATGAAGCCAAATACCGATTTATTTGCCAACGACATTGAAACCGATGAATGGGGATATGTTAAGACAAATGAAGACATGCTTACAAATGTTGATGGAGTATATTGTGTGGGTGATTTAAGAAGCAAGAAATATCGTCAGATTACAACGGCTGTTTCCGATGGAACCATTGCAGCTATTTCAGTAACAAAGGAATTAGATTCTTAATTGTACTAAATATTATTGCTAGCACAATAACTATACTAAGGAGTCTGTTTAAAAGTTCAAACTATAGAGTCATTGCGAATGAAATGAAGCAATCCTTTTATTATTAAATATCAAAAAATTGCTTCGTCGTACCTTCTGGCAAAGCCCCTTTAGTTTGTCTTTTATAATTCCCTATTTTAACTATTTATTACCGTAATTTGTATGAATGGAGAATTGGAAAAATTTACTGTTAATTGCAGGTACAAATCGTAATGTTGGTAAAACAACCTTTGCATGTAAGGTAATTGAGCAAGTATCTGTTAATTATCAGGTTACTGCAATTAAAATCACTCCACATTTCCATGCCTCTTGTGCCTCATGCAAAATTATTCATAAAGAAGACGGTTTAATAATTACAGAGGAATTAGCTAAAAATACACCTAAAGACAGTTCAAAAATGCTTGCTGCAGGTGCTAAAATCGTTTACTATGTACAGGCTAAAGATGATAGATTGAGTGAAGCTATTACAATTATAAAGCCATTTTTACCCAAAAATGACCCAATTATATGCGAGTCGGCAGCATTACGAGGATTTATTAATCCTGGTTTATTTGTTGTGCTAACTGGAGATAAAGAAGCAGTTAAAAATCAGCACTTAATAGAACAAGCCGATATTTACTTTAAAAATTTTGAGTTCAAGTTCGATAATATTCGTTTTGAGGATGGTTACTTCGACTCCGCTCAGTAACCTGTATCGACTCCGCTCAGTAATCAAGTTTATTTCAACTTTGCTCAATGAACTATCGCAGTACACTGAGCGAAGCCTCTTTGTACACTGAGCGAAGCCGAAGTGTACAGATTAATTAGCTGCCCTAATACCTTTCTCCTCAATAATAATAAGCTTTTGCTTGTAAAGAGTACCAATAGCTTTCTTAAAATTCTTCTTGCTAATACCAAATTCCTTTTTAATCTCCTCAGGAGAGCTCTTATCTGTCATTAACAGATAACCGCTATTTTGTTTTATTTTATCTAGGATAGATTGCGATATACTATCAATTTTACTATAGCCTGGTTTTTCAAGAATAAGATCAATCTTTTCGTCTTCACGAATTCTATTGATATAAGCTTTCATTTTCTGTCCACGATTCAGTTTTTGAAAAACCTCGTTCTCGTAAAGTAAACCAGAATGTAGGTTGTTGATTACGGCAGTATAGCCAATATCTGTTTTATTGTGAATAAGAATATCTACCTCTTGCCATTCAGCATATTCTGCTGGTATATTATCTAAAAATTTATCTAGCTTTGATGATGCTACACAGCGTTGACTTTCATGGTCAAGGTAAATATAAACCAGATACGATTTTGCCTCTTCCATATCTTGCTTTTGCTCACGAAACGGAACTAGTAGGTGTTTATCTAATCCCCAGTCGAGCCAAGCACCAGTTTTGTTTACTTCAACCACCTGCAATACAGCAAACTGTTCGACAGTGGCAGTAGGTTCTTTGCTTGTTGCAATTAAGCGGTCTTCCGAGTCAGTGTATAAAAATACTTCAACCATATTGTCAATTTCAGTATTTGGAGGCACTTGACTAATTGGTAGTAATATCTCTCCTTTGTCGCCACCATCAAGATACGCGCCAAAATCAAGTAACTTTACTACTCTTAATTCACAATATTTTCCTATTTCTGCAATAATATTTTCTGGCTCTTCAGGCATATCTTTATTCTTTTTTATCTAAATGTACAAAATCTCTTAATGTGGAAGTCAATATATTTTCAATTTCGGAATAGTTGTTCGTATGTGTTTCAGTAAATATTATACCAAATAGTGGATAGATGTTCCAGTCTACTTTTCTTAATGTCAATGTTTTATTAAAATGAGATGATAATTTCTCGTAATCGAAGCTTTTGATTTGTTCTGCTGCATATCCTGTTGAATTATTAAGTATTACAATACAGTAATTCAAGTCTTCTTTTCCTTTTAATAATTCCGACCAATTGGGTTTAGTATTGTTAAAATAGCATTCATAAGAATTCAAATTAAATGCGTGGGTAGTAGCATCGGCAGTAGTACACCATCCTCCAAAGCGCATTGGATTTATTTCAATAGGAATAATCTCGCCTTTTTTTGTTATACGCACTTCGGTATGTAAGGGAAAATTGTAAAGTTTGGCTAGTTTGCCAATTTCGGTTAAAAATTTAGTAAAACTCTCTAGGTGTTCTTCAATAATGGCTTTCGAGGTATAATAAACTCTATCACTTACATCTTTACCACTTGAAAATAAGTGTTTAAATATTCCAGTAATTACGGGTTCACCCTTGTCGTTAAAGTAAGCATCAAAGGCAAATTCATCTCCTTCAATACATTCCTCAATAATAAAATTAGTAGCATCCATAACCTCAAGTGGGTACAGCGACTTAACTTCATTCATTTCTTGTTGAATAGTTTTAACAGTGCTTTCCCATTCACTATCCTTTTCAACTTTATACACACCCATACTAAAAAAACCAACCGATGGCTTTATTATAAAGGGTTTTGGTAAGTCTTGAACCGAAATAGTTTCCAGCTTATCAAAAGCGATTTTCGCAAAAAAGAAATCTGGATATAGTTCTTTTATTAGTTCTCTAAATTTTACTTTATTTTTAAAAAGGTTGATTTTTTCGGGTAGTTCGGTTTGCTTTAAGTTATTTGCAATCCAGTTAATGGCATTTTCCGAGTTTGTATATATTTTAGGATGTTGTTGCGAATTATATTCAATTATTGCTTGTTCTTCATTAATTAAGCAATCTTTATTAACCTCAAAAGTAGCTGAGAAATCAGTATTTAATAATCCAATATTATTCTTTTGGATAGTCTCAATTAGTAAGTCTGATACATAAGGTTTATCAAGTATTATCATAGCTGTGAAATTTGTCTGCAAAGATAGCATTTGGCAATTAACAATGTGCAATTAATAATGTGTAATTAACAATGTGCAATTAGTAATGATAGAATAAAAAAGAGTAGGCAGCTGGAAGTATTCAGTAACCGTTTTAATTCGAGCATTCGTGGCAAGTAAAGGAGAACGGAAGAACGAAGACTGGAGACCGGAAAAACAAAAAAAACTTTGCGTCCTTACGTCTCAGCGGTGAATTAAGTAGGCAGTAGGCAGTATTTAGTAATGTATTATTCGTGGCTTTAAGATAAATAGAACACTGATGCAAGCAACACTATAAACTTTTTTACCACAAAGAGCACTAAGCTGTTTTCACAAAGAACACAAAGATGAATAAATAACAACAACTCTTGGCGGTTTTGCGCCTTAGCAAGACAAAAATATTTTCGGCTAGTTATTACCTAATATCCGCAAGTAGTTATTTAACCACCTGATAGTGAGGGCTTGACTTGTTAATTTTAAGTGAGGTGTTTTTGTAAGAAAACACTGTTAATCAATTAGTCAAACCCTCTCTGCGCATTTAAGGTATTAAGTGGAGTACAAATAATAATAATATAGCCATATATTGCTTTATCAACTTATTTTAATATCGTAATCGGCAAGCAAGCCTGGTAAGCCTGTCAATGAAAACTTAGCTTTCTTAATATTATTTGTTTTAACACTAATTGTAAAGTTGCTTGCGGTACTTAAATTGGCAGACTTAAGGTTTGTGTTATCAAATAATGTACCTAATAGGTTACAATTAATAAATTCTGCTTTTTCAAGATTAGATTCTGCAAAATAAGCTTCTTTTAATGAACACTCCGAAAAATTTATGCCAACAAGCTTTTTTCCTTGAAAGTTAGTTAAGTCAAGTTGGCAATTATTAAATTCCATTTCAAGAAGGAAATCGTTACATATACTGAAATTAGCACCAGTTATTTTACAGTTAGTAAAAACTACATTTTTCAAACCAGTATTTGCAAGTTTTACTAACGATAAATTACAATCAATAAAAGAACAATCAATAAAGTTTGAATCAGTAAAATTAGCTTCGCTAAAATTGCAATTTATGAAAGTACATTCTTCAAATTCTTTGGCAATGATATCTATATTAGATGCCTCTAATTCACTAAAATATTCTTGTTCGTTATAGTTTTTAAATACCATTATTGAGTGCAAATATAAATATTAATTGTTTTCTGCTTTTATTAATAAGTTGATAATAAATGAATATTATGCAAAGTGTGTGGTTTTCCATAATGCATATTTTATCTAATTACTTGTCTGTTTAGCTTACCGTCAGATAGTAAGGTTGGTAGCAAAAACAAACATTTTATTATGTTGTAAACACGCAAACGATATGAAATTTCGCTTACTATTCTTTTTAAATGAAAAAAAAAATTATCTTTCAACATAAATTAACATATATTTTTTAGATAAAAAAGAAATTAATTGTAAAATGAACGTCATTCCTAAAACTCTTTTGGCAAAGGTAATTGAAGTAAATGAGGATAAATGTATGAATTGTCATGCATGTATAGTGGCGTGTCCGGTTAAATATTGTAACGACGGTAGTAGTGACCATGTTACAGTAAATAGCGATATGTGTATTGCTTGCGGTAAGTGTTTAGATGCTTGTACGCATAAAGCAAGAACTTATATTGACGATTTTGATGCCTTTTTGCAAGATGTAAAAACAGACGAGAAAATTATAGCTATTGTAGCACCATCTATAGCAGCAAGCTTTCCAAATCAGTACCTAAATATAAATGGTTGGCTTAAGTCCAGGGGCGTTAGTTTTATTTTTGATGTAAGTTTCGGAGCAGAATTAACTGTTAAATCTTATGTAAACCATATAAAAAAAAATAAGCCACAAACTACTATCTCTCAACCATGTCCGGCAATAGTAACTTATATTGAGATATATAAACCCGAATTAATAAAATACTTGGCTCCAGCCGATAGTCCAATGTTGCATTCTATAAAAATGATAAAACATTATTATCCGGAGTATAAAGACTATAAGGTTGCTGTTGTTTCGCCATGTATTGCTAAAAAAAGAGAATTTGCTGAAACAGGAATTGGCGACTATAATATTGCCATGAAATCGTTAGATGCATATTTTCAAGAGCAGAATATTGACTTAAACGATTATCCTAAGGTTGACTTTGATAATCCAAAAGCTGAGAGAGCGGTTCTGTTTTCAACACCTGGTGGTTTGCTTAAAACAGCAGAACGATCAATCCCTGGTATTACTGAAAAATCGCGTAAAATAGAAGGTAAAGATAGTGTTTACGATTATTTGGACAAGTTGCCAGAGGTTATTGAGAAAAAAATGGCACCATTGCTTATTGATTGCTTAAATTGTGAGAATGGGTGCAATGGAGGTCCAGTAACTCTTGCAAAAGATAAGAGTGTAGATGAAATAGAGTACCATGTAAATGAGCGTAGCAAGCACTACAAAGAGCATTATGCTAAAATGAATGGTTCTGCAGATAATATTGAGAATACATTGAACAAATATTGGCAAGAAGGATTATACAAAAGAAAATATACCAACCATTGGAAAAATGTTGACTTAAAATACCCAAATAAATCTGAACTGAATTATATTTTTGAAAGCATGCATAAGTATTCCGACCAGGATATTTACAATTGTGTTTCGTGTGGGTATAACTCTTGTGAAAAGATGGCCATGGCAATATTTAATGGCTTAAATAAACCTGAGAATTGTCATTATTATCTACAAAAAGAAAAGGATATTTCACAAGAAAAAATAAAGAAAAGCGAGCGTAGAGTAAATAATATTCTTGAAACATCTCACGATGGTTTTGTACAAATAGATAATGACTATATTATTCAGCAAGCAAATATGGCTTTTAAGCTAATGGTAAAACGTAAAGATGTTGTTGGTAGGTCGTTTTATGATTTTGTAAATGATAATAACAAGAAAATTCTTTCAAAGCATAGACGTTTACGCGAAAAAGGGGAAAATAGCTCCTATGAGCTTACCATGCAACAGACCGATGGACAAGAAGTATTATGCTTGATTAGTGGTGCTCCAATGTTGAATGAAAAGGCTGAAATCATAGGTGCCTTTGCAATGATATCTGACATAACAGAATTAAAGAAAGCGGAAATAGAACTTAGAGAATCGCACGATAATTTAGAGAATAAAGTTATAGAACGAACTGAAGAACTAAATGAAATGCTTGAGGAGTTAAGGGTTTCAAACGAAACGGTTCATTCTTACAATCAGAAACTTGAGAAGCTTTCTATTGTAGCAAGTAAAATTGACAATGCTACCATTATTATGGATTCTATTGGTACTATTGAATGGGTAAACGAGGGGTTTTCTAGAATGCTTAACTTGTCAGGTAGTCAAGTAATAGGCAGGAATATTGTAAATAAAAACTCAACGGAACATATTAGGGCGAAAATAAATACAGTTATTGAACAAGGCAAAGCTGTTAATTACGAGTTCGAGCAAAGGAATAACGGTTCAGCATCGCGATGGTTACAGTTTACTATCACTCCTATATTAAACGAGGATAAAACAATTAGAAAGCTAATTGCAATTGGTGCCGATATTTCATCGATGAAAGAAAAAGAATTTGAAATATTAAATCAAAAAGAGGAGATAGAATCGCAGCGCGATTTTGCAAAAATACAATCAGAAAGTATTTACTCAAGCATAACTTATGCCAGCCGAATACAATCAGCCCTATTACCTCCTAAAAAGCTTATGGATAGCTTGTTGGATGAATATTTTGTACTTTATAAACCTCGTAATATTGTAAGTGGTGATTTTTATTGGATAGGAGAAAATAATAATAAGGTAGTTTTAGTATCTGCTGATTGTACCGGACATGGGGTTCCTGGAGCTTTTATGAGTATGCTAGGCATTTCTTTTTTAAACGAGATAATAAAAAGTGAGCTAAGTATTTCAAGTAGCACACTACTTAATAAATTGCGTGAATCAGTTATTAAATCTTTAAGGCAAACAGGCGAGTATGGTGAGTCCAACGATGGAATGGATGTTTCTGTAATTACAATTGATAAAGAGAGTAAAATAATTCAATTTTCAGGTGCCTATAGCTCAATTTTACTATTAAGAGATAAAGAGGTATTTCACTATAAAGGAGACCCAATGCCTATAGGAATTTCAGATCAATCTACAACCTCATTTAATGAAAAACAAATTTCTTATGCTGATGGAGATTCTGTTTATATGTTTTCCGATGGATATATTGATCAGTTTGGAGGCTCGCAAAATAGGAAATTTAGAATGCAACCTTTCAAAGACTTATTGCTGAATATACAGAATAATACCATGAATGAACAAAAAGAAATTCTTAATAGTAGCCTAGAAGATTGGAAAGGGCAGGATGAACAAACCGATGATATATTGGTTTTAGGTGTGAAACTCTAGTTGATTTTAATACTCGCAAGAACCATACATCACTACAATAAGCATTAGAAAAATTTACGTATTCGTTTACTTGGTTTCAAAAGTAGTTAAAACTATGTCGTGAAATAATAATACAAATATGTGAAGCAGAGTATGCCATAATACCAGAATATTAGAGTAACTCCAACTTTATCCTCGAATGAGAAAAAAAAACGTTGATTTATAGACAACAAAGAAAACTATGGTACTTTAGTCCATAGGAGTTTATTTAATAGAATAGTTTTTTTGTAAACTTGTTAATTGTTATTGATGTATGAATTCGTAAATTTAGACTTAGATAAAATCAAGCTAAATAACCTAAAGTAGAACACAATGAATACAAATTTGGCAGTGTTAATTGATGGAGACAATATACCATCGGCACATGTAAAAGAGATGATGGAAGAAATTGCCAAATATGGTAATCCAACAATTAAACGAATTTATGGCGATTGGACTAAGCCGAATCTATCTAAATGGAAAAATATGTTGCTTGAAAATGCAATTACTCCAATACAGCAATATGGCTATACCACAGGAAAGAATGCTACCGATTCAGCCATGATAATTGATGCAATGGATATATTGTATTCCGAGAAGGTAAATGGTTTCTGTTTAGTTTCAAGCGATAGCGATTTTACCAGATTAGCAACTCGATTAAGAGAGGCTGGTATGCAAGTAATTGGTATTGGTGAAAAAAAAACACCAAACCCATTTATTGTAGCATGTGACAAATTTATTTATATCGAAATTCTTAAAACTAAATCTAAAGAAAAAGAATCGGAAGATGATAAGGATTTAGAAAAGGAAACCTTCGATAAAATTACGGCAAAGGATATCAAATTAATTGCTGCAACAATTAACGATCTATCTGAGGATGACGGATGGGCTTTCCTTGGTGATGTTGGAAGTTTAATACAAAAGAAGAAGCCAAATTTTGATCCTAGGAATTATGGTTTTCAAAAATTAACTCCATTAATAAAATCAATTGACAAGTTTGAGGTAGAACAAAGAGATAGTGCTAAAGGTAGATATAAGTTAATTTATGTGAAAAATAAAGAAAAGCGTAGAGCGCGTTCTCGTAAATAATTACACTATCCTACCTTATGCATAAAGCAATTATTTTAATTTAAACATGATAGGTGTTTTATGTATGAGATGGAATGAACCTGTCAGCAGACAAGTGGGGTAGGACCTAGCTGAAAAATATATTTTTATTCAAGTAAATAGAATAATATTGTATTAGCTTGATACCTATCTGTTTATAAATATATTTCAAAAACATAACGAGAATTGAAAACTAAAAACAACTCATTTCAATGTGGAATAAAAAATAATGGAATTTATTTTTTATTAAGTTTATTTTCTAATTTTAAAAATATATTTATTAACTTGTAAGTAATATTTTTTCAAACCATTACCGTTTTTTTTTGAAAAATTTAATCTTTAAATCTTATTATTATGGAAAATAGTATAACTTTAATTGGCGTTGCAGCAATACTTATTACAGGTGTTTTTGCTTTTGGTTTGTTAAAAGCAATATTTAAAAAAACAGTTGTTGCAACTGTAGGTATAATATTTTTAATATGCTGCGATTTAATTGCAGCTATAGCTTATTATGTTGGTAGCACTGGCTTACATAATTTATCTTGGGGTATTCCTGCATGTGTAATAATATTATTTACATCTTATTTTTTACTATCTCGTGTTTTGCAAAAGCCACTTCAGCAAATGACAAAAGATATTAATATTATCGCAAAAGGTGATTTAACAGCTACAGTTAGTGAAGAAATATTAAGTCGCACCGACGAACTAGGAAAAATTTGCAGATCGGTTAATGATTTAAAAAACAGGCTGTCTGATATTTTGAATGAAATACAAATATCATCAGTAAAGCTTAATGGAGCTAGTCAGGAACTAAATTCCTCGGCAGAGCAACTTTCGCAAGGTACTAATGAGCAAGCAGCATCGGTCGAAGAAATACTGTCATCTATAGAAGAGATGTCATCAAATATATCGCAAACTGCAGATAATTCAACTACTACCGAAAAAATTACCAAAGATTCGGCAGTTGGTATGCGAAATGGCTTCGATGCTGTAAAAAATTCTGAATCAAAAATACTAGAAATATCTAAAGAAATTAATATTATTAACGACATAGCTTTTCAGACAAATATTTTAGCATTAAATGCTGCTGTTGAAGCAGCTCGCGCAGGCGAACATGGTAAAGGATTTGCTGTTGTAGCAACCGAGGTTGGTAAATTAGCACAAAATAGTCGTAGTGCATCCGAAAAAATTCAATTATTATCTGACCAAAGTGTATCAAGTATTGTTGATACAGCTAAGATATTCGAAAATGTAGTTCCCGATATGGAGAAATCATTATCGTTAGTACAAGAAATAATGGCAGCAACATCAGAGCAAAACTCAGGAACCAGTCAAATAAGCAAAGGTATTAGTCAGCTTAACGAAGTTACACAGCAAACTGCTGCAGGTTCTGAAGAAATGGCAAGTAAAGCTAGTGAGCTTAGTGAAATTGCAAATCAACTTCTCGAGAATATAAGTTACTTTAAAACCAACAATCATCAAGATTTTGATGAGAGAAAAAAATCTACTCTTTTAAAACGTGACGAAAACCAAACAGCGGCAAATGAAACTGAGTTTGAGAACTATTAACTAAAAAAAATGCATTAAATTAAGTGTATAAAAATACATTTCAAATTTTGATTTGTTATATTGAATAAGCTAACTTTGCTATATGCAAAATAGGTTTATTCAATATGTTAATCAGCACAAACTTTTTTCGAAAGAGCAAACTATTTTGGTTGCTGTAAGCGGTGGAGTCGATTCTGTAGTTCTATTACATTTACTTGTAAACTCAGGATACAAAGTTACTTTAGCACATTGCAACTTCAATTTACGTGATAACGAGTCAGATAGCGATGAAGCATTTGTACGAAAACTAGCAAGTAGCTATAAAATTCAAGCCCATTTTATTGATTTCAACACCCAAAAATTTGCTAAAGAGAATAAGCTTTCAATTGAAATGTCTGCCCGCAAATTACGCTACAATTGGTTTAACGAATTATTGATAAACAATAATTACAACTTTTTGGCTACAGGGCATCATTTAAACGATTCTATAGAAACCATATTCTTGAATTTAGCCCGTGGCACTGGTTATAAAGGCATTATTGGTATTTCTAAGAAAAATATAAATATAGTTCGACCCTTGCTATTTGCGACAAGAACCGAGATTGAAAGCTATGCGAAAGAGAATGATATTGAATACCGCAACGACTCATCGAATGAAGAGGAAAAGTATTTACGAAATATTGTAAGAAAACAGATTATTCCCGCTTTTAAGAAACTGAATCCGGCTTTTGAGCAAGTAATGAAAAACAACATTACTAGCTTAAACGATGCCTCATTAATTTTAGATAGTTACTTTGAAGATTATAAACAAGAAGCTATTTCAGGTAATAGCTACCCTATTGAAATAGATTTCAGAACGATACTAGCAAAAACTCCTAAAAGCATTCATCTATTCGAGTTAATTAGCAACTATGGCTTTAATAGAGATGCTGTAGAAAAAATACTTTCTGGCATTAACAAAGAACCAGGAAAACTCTTTTATTCATCTACCCATACTTTACTTATTGATAGAGAAAAATTAATAATTACAGAAAAAACAAAGACTGAGAATAAAGAATTTCAGGCATATTCTCTTAATGAACTAAATAAGCTGCCCATTGAGCTAGTTGCTATGGAAGTACCTGCTAGCAAGTTCGCTATTATTAAGAAAAGCAACTTTGCTTGTATTGATGTCGATAAAATTAGTTACCCTCTAACTTTGCGAAAATGGAAAAACGGCGACCATTTTCATCCCTTAGGAATGAGTCAAAAGAAAAAAGTAAGCGACTTTTTAATTGACACAAAAACTAACCTGATTGAGAAAGAAAACACATGGGTACTACTATCAGAAAATGAAATTGTTTGGATAGTAAATAAAAGAATCAATAATAGATTTAAGATTACGAATGAAACAAATAAGGTTCTTGTTATAGAGTGTAAATAAATAGTTTTAATTCGTGAATTCGTGGCATTTTAGAAGTTAGAATATGGAATAAAAATGAATGATAGAATAAAAAAACTTTACGTAACTCTGCGTTTGCTTTGCGTAGCTCTGTGTAATAGTTTTGCAAGTAGAATGGTAGAATTAGTAATGTCACTTCGACTCCGCTCGGTAACCGTTTATCTACTGTATTACCACAAAGGACTCAAAGTTATTTTCACAAAGTGCACTAAGGAAAAACCATATAATCCTTTTTGCCATTACGCATTAACAACCAATCCATCATAGGCTGGCTCCACATTAGCAGGCAGCATTTTCTTTAAATCGTTATAACAATACTGCCTATGACTTAAATGCGTTAAATAAGTGTTTTTAGGCTTTAATTCATCAATTAATTCAAGAGCCTCAGCTAAGCCCAAGTGCGAGTTATGAGGTTTTTCTCTCAAAGCACTTAATACTAATATATCTAAATTATAAAGCTTTTGCTTCTCATCTTCTTCAATAGTTTTTATATCGGTAAGATAAGCTACATTATTAATTCTATAGCCATAAATTGGCAAAAGGTTATGGTAAGCTCTAATTGGTATAATTTCATCACCTCCTACACTAAAAGGAATGCCTATAATTTCATTCAAATCTAGCTCTGGTGACCCAGGATACCTTTTTTCAGCAAACACATAAGCATACTCACGCTTTATAGAAGCCAACACTCTGGTCTCGGCAAATATTCTCATTGGCCTTTTCTGAAGATAATTATAAGCTCTCACATCGTCAATTCCAGCGGTATGATCCTTATGCTCATGTGTAATCAAAGTAGCATCAACCTTTATGATTTTCTCTCGCAACATTTGCTGACGAAAATCTGGTCCCACATCAATAACAATATTATTGTGTTTCGTTTCAATAAAAACAGAGCTACGCAAACGCATGTCTTTTTCATTGTCGGATAAACAAACAGAACAATTGCAACCTATTACAGGAATACCATGTGAAGCTCCGGTGCCAAGGAAAGTTATTTTCAAGATTGTAATATTATTTTATTCAACTTACTTTTTAATTATAAATTACTGATAAAATTAGTAAACCGTTGCTTGTAGCAAGTTCCCTGTTGTTATGAAACAGCTCAAAATTAAATCGGCTACAAAACCAGCAACTAGCAAAAACATAATAAAAACGTTCTGTAAAATTATTAAAGTAATTCTTACTTGGCTATTTACTACTTGCTTTTTTTAACTTAAATTCTTTACGGATACTAAGATAAATTAAATAAACTAAAACCAAAACAGCTAATACGGCAGATGGCACGGCAG
>JAUXEM010000103.1 GCA_030620515.1 Salinivirgaceae bacterium | reverse complement strand
GGAAAGAACACAAAATAATGGACAAGGCTTTGCAATTACAGGACTTGTTACTGGCATAGTTGCTTTGTTGTTAGCATTTATCCCATGCTTTGTTGTAGCAGGCATACTACTTGGTGGCGCTGCCATAGTTTTTGCAGCGGTTTCATTATCACGTGCAAATGAAAACAATCAACCAAAAGGCATGAGCATAGCTGGGTTATCGCTTGGTTCATTAGCAGTATTAATTAGTATTGTATGGATTGTTTCATTTATTGGAGCAAAAGGAAAATTCCAAGACCATTTTGAGAATATCTTTAATTGGGTTGAACACATTGATAATTTAGACGATGATATTGATGAAGAGTTTAATAATATAGAGTCTTTAGATGAATTAGAAAGGGCTTTAGACGAACTAGAAGGTGTGATTGATGAAGTTAACGTAGAGGTTAATGACGTTGTTAAAGATGTTCATATAGATGTTAAAGATGTATTAGATGATGCCCGTGAAGAAATTAACGAAGCAAAAGAGCATTTAGAGAAAGACTCAATAGAGTAATTTTTGAAACTAGATAATTACATAAAAATTAATATAATATTTACCGGAATAATCCTTGTAATAATGGTTTATTCTGGTATTTTTTCTGCCCAAAACCCCCACCCAATTCATTCGGCTTATCAAAATCAGGTTATTAGTACTGGTTTATCACGAGCATTCTCCGAAATAGTACGGTTCAATTTTAGCTCTGCAATCAATTACAACCCCTACTCCATACGTCTTTTTTCCTTCTTTGCTATTCAAGGATTAATGCGTTTATTTATTTCCATTTTACTGTTTAGAAATATCTTTTCGAAAAACCTTATTCTTTTTGCCGATATATTGCTTTCTGTTTTACTATTTTTGTGGAGTTTTGGTTCATTCATTATGGATCAAATATTTATATAAATAATGGTAAATTAAAATACATGAAGTTAAGAATAGTCATAATTATGCTAATTGCAGGTTTTGCAAGTTGCCAAAATATAATAGAAGAAGTTGCCGAATCATACGATAACGGACAAGCCAAGACAATAAAATTTTTTAAAGGCGAAAAATCAGAACAAAACCTTATTAAGGAATTACAATACTATCCTGATGGTAACCCAGCATACCAAAAGCATTTTAAAAAAAACAAGCCAAGTGGTAAGTGGTTATTTTGGTTTAGTAATGGAAATGTATGGAGTAAAGGTGAATACAAAAATGGCATAAGAGTAGGGGAATCTTTAGTATATCATGAAAATGGACAACTATTCTTTAAAGGCATGTATATTAATGGAAAGAAACAAGGCACCTGGCATTTCTACGATGAAGAGGGGAAGCTAGTAAGCGAATCGGAATTCAACATGGGCGAATCGGTAAATAATGAATTGCAAGTATCAGATTCTCAAAAAGCAGATACCATAAAACACTAGTTTGATTTATAAAATTATAAAATGGATAAGATAAAAGTACAGGTTTCATCAGAGATTGGTGAATTAGAGGCGGTTATAGTTCATACTCCGGGGCAAGAAGTGGCGAGTATGACTCCTAAAAATGCAGAACGAGCACTATACAGCGATATATTAAACTTATCGGTTGCACAAAAAGAATACTGCCAATTTAAGGGAGTTTTAGAAAAACATGCTCAGGTATTTGAAATGCGCGATTTACTTTCCGACATACTTAAAGATAATAGTGTTAAAGAAAGTTTTATTACCGATGTGTTTAAAGATGAGTCTATTGACGATAATATTGAATATTTTTTATCGCTAAATAATACCGAAATAACAAAACAACTTATTGAAGGTTTGGTTATGAAAAAAAACAACCTCACCCGGTTCTTCGATAAAGACCGATACTCGCTTCGACCACTACATAACTTCTTCTTTATGCGCGATGCATCAATGAGTATTAATTCCAGTGTGTTAATTGGGAAAATGGCGAGCAGAGTGCGCGACCGTGAAACAAAAATTATGGAAGCTATTTTTAATAATCACCCTTTATTAGAAACCACAACATACAATCCCACTAAATTAACCAACAATTCTAATAACATTAGTATTGAAGGTGGCGATGTATTGGTAGCACGAGAAGATGTTCTAGTAATAGGTACAGGACTAAGGACAACTTCGCAAGGAATTGATTTTATATTAGAACAAGTAAAAGCAAAAAAACGGATAAAGCATATTATTGTGCAAGAATTGCCAGAATCGCCAGAGTCATTTATTCATTTAGACATGGTTTTTACATTTTTGGATAAAAACAAATGTATGGTATATGAACCTGTGATATTGCAACCAAATAAATATCGTACTGTTCATATAAATCTTGAAAACGAAAAGGTTAAAATAAGTACTGTTGATAACATACTCGCTATTTTAAAACAACTTGGAATTGACTTAGAGCCTGTTTTTTGTGGTGGACAGGCTGATCCATGGACTCAAGAAAGAGAACAGTGGCACAGTGGAGCTAATTTTGTAGCAGTAGGACCTGGTAAAGTGATTGGCTACGGAAGAAATAACTACACCATGGAAGAGATGAACAAACACGGTTTTGAAATAATTAGAGCTCGTGATCTTCTAAAAAATAAAGTAGATATAGCAGACTATGAAAAATATGTAATTACTATTGATGGGTCAGAATTAGCCCGTGGTGGCGGTGGTGCTCGTTGTATGTCGATGCCAATACGCAGAAAGTCGGTAAATTGGTAGCCTATTAATGATAGAATGAGTTAATGATATAATAATTAAATGAGGAAACTTCGCAACGATGAATTAGACCGAATATCGGTTGAAGAATATAAAGTAGCCGACAAAACTCCAATTATTGTAGTACTTGATAATATACGAAGTTTAAATAATATTGGCTCAGTATTTAGAACAGGTGACGGTCTAAAAATTGAAGCCGTTTATTTATGCGGAATAACAGCTACCCCACCTAACAAAGACATTCATAAAACAGCGCTTGGTGCAACCGAATCGGTAGATTGGAAATATTTTAAAGAAACCAAACAGGCTGTTGCTGAGTTAAAAGAAAAAGGATACATTATTGCATCGGTTGAACAAGCTGAGAACAGTACAAGTCTTGAAAAATATGAGGTTAGTACTGATAAAAAATATGCTTTAATTTTTGGACACGAAGTAAAAGGGGTAGCTCAAGATATTGTTAGTGCAAGTGATATTTGCATTGAAATACCTCAATTTGGAACTAAGCATTCCTTTAATATTTCTGTTAGTGTAGGGATTGTTCTGTGGGAATTTTTTAGAAAAATAAAATTTTAGATAAAAAAAGCGGACTAATTTTTAGCCCGCTTTTTATTTATTCTATTTCAATGAGAAGTGTCCGCTTAGGAACTTGTTGACCTTCTATAACATGAATCTTTTTCACAACACCACTAACAGGGGCAAGAATAATGTTTTTCATTTTCATTGCTTCCAAAATAAAAAGCTTTGTTTCAGCTTTTACTTTCTGCCCCTCTTTAACATATACATTAAGAATTTTACCAGGAATTGCAGCTTCCACCATTCTTTCATCAGGCTTTGTCCAGTTTTTCCTATTTCTAAACGACTCTGTTAAGTTAGTTTTATACTTTGTGCCATTTATGCACAATGTTTCCATTTTTTCTTTTTTAGCCATATTTCAGATGGTTTAAAATGGAGGAATCCCGTGCTTTTTCTTTGGTCTTCCGTCTTTTTTATTTTTAGAAACCTCAATGGCATGCATAAGAAACTTACGAGTTTCGCTTGGCTCAAATACGGAGTCAATATACCCTTTTGCTGCGGCAACATAAGGATTTGTAAATTTCTTTTTATACTCTTCAACCTTTTCTTTACGCATTGCATCTGGGTCTTCAGCATTTGCAATTTCCTTACGGAAAATAATATTTGCAGCACCTTCAGGTCCCATAACAGCAATTTCAGCTCCTGGCCATGCAAAAACAAAGTCGGCACGTAAGTGGCGCGAATTCATAGCAATATAACCACCACCATATGCTTTACGCAAGATAACTGTAATACGAGGTACAGTAGCTTCACTATATGCATATAATATTTTCGCACCGTGGCGAATAACTCCTGCATGCTCTTGGTCTACTCCAGGTAAATATCCTGGTAAATCTTCAAGAGTTACCAATGGTATATTAAATGCGTTACAGTAACGAATAAAACGAGCAGCTTTATCAGAGCTATCACAGTCAAGAACACCAGCTAACACTAATGGCTGATTGGCAACAAAACCAACAGTTTCACCATTAATTCTTCCAAAACCAATTACAATATTCCTGGCAAAGTTTTCCATTACCTCAAAAAAGTCTGAATCATCGGCAATTGCACGAACAACATCTCTAACGTCATAAGGTTGAGTTGGATCACTAGGAACAATCTTTTCAATATCGAATTCAGCTTTTGGTTCTTTAGGTGGGAACGGGCGAGCTTTTTGTCCGTTATTCCAGGGAATAAAAGTAATTAGCTTCTTAATTTGGTCGAAACACTCCAACTCGCTTTTAGCGAAAAAATGTGCATTACCTGTAATTTCACTATGTACTTTTGCTCCACCAAGTTCTTCCATTGAAATTACTTCACCAAGCACTGTTTTAATAACCTCTGGTCCGGTAATAAACATTTTAGAAATACCCTCAACCACAAACACAAAGTCAGTTAATGCAGGCGAATAAACAGCACCTCCAGCACAAGGTCCAAGTATTACTGAAATTTGAGGAATTACACCAGAAGATAATGTATTACGGAAAAATATTTCACCATAACCAGCTAAAGAATTTACACCCTCTTGAATACGAGCACCACCAGAATCATTAATACCAATTAAAGGGACACGCATTTTTAGTGCATGGTCCATAATTTTAGTAATTTTACGAGCATGCATATAGCCTAGTGACCCTCCAGCCACAGTAAAGTCTTGTGCAAAAACACAAACTGGCGCACCATAAATCGTACCTGTTCCGGTAATTACACCATCACCGTGCAATACCTTAGTCTCCATACCAAAATCTCTGGCATCGTGCTCAACAAATAAGTCATATTCATGAAACGATTTCTCATCAAGTAATGATAGAACACGTTCGCGAGCAGTTAGTTTGCCAATTGATTTTTGCTTTTCAATGGCTTTCTCTCCACCTCCAAGCTCAACTTGTTCCCTTTTTTTTAAAAGTTCACGCGTTTTTTGTTTTAACGACATAATAAATCATATTTAGTTAAAAATCTTTATATCAAGCATTTATAAAAATGCGCATATTTCTAATAATGTGTAATTTTGGGCACGTAAGATAAACATTTTTTTTATTTAGGGTAGGGTGAAAAGCAAGTGTTTAAAACATAAATGTAATTTATAAAAACAAAACTAATTATGTCTATATAGAACTTTTCTATAAAGCCAACACTTCGCTATGTTCGTCATTAAAATAGTTATCACGATAAATTGGGGCTTTTAGTTTTCACTTACTTCGCAAGCCTATTATTTGAACTTTACATATTTAGCCCTTAGTTTGCAGACAGACTATCTAGACGCCTTAAAATATAAGTAAATTCCAATTATGGAATAAAGAATATTGGGTATCCAGACGGCTAAAAATGGATTCATATTGGTGTTTGTGGCTAATACTGTAGAAACTTGCATAAACATAATATAACTGAATGCTAAAAGAATTCCCAATCCAATATTTAAACCGATACCCCCTCGGGTTTTTCGCGACGATAAAGAAACACCTATTAATGTAAGTATAAAAGTAGAAAATGGAAATGCAAAGCGTTTCTGCTTTTCTATCTGCCACAATACAACATTATCTGAACCAATACTTTGTTCTTGGGCAATAAACCCCTCTAACTCCTTGTAATTCATTGCCTCTACAACGCTTGTTCGCCGACTAAATTCTTCAGGAAACATATTTAAAGTAGTGTCTTTTTTTCGTCCTTTTTCAATCACTTCTATACTATCAGTAAATGTTCGAATAACATAGTTAGTTATCCTCCATTTATTCATTGTAGTATCCCATTGTATATAATCCGACAATAATTTAGTCTTTAATTTACCCTCTTCAAATTTCTCTAAAGAAAATTTATAGCCTATGTTATATGTATTATTATAACTCTCCATAAAAACAAACTCACTTGGGCGAATTTGACGGTGCATGTTTCGATCATTATTTCTAAATTTATTTCTAATCCATTGCTCTTCAAATTCCAGCCTTTTCTTATTTGCTGGTGGAATTATCCAATTAATTAATACGAAAGAAAACATTGCTAATATTAAAGCCGAAATAAAATATGGAAATAGAAAGCGTTTAAAACTTATACCACTACTTAATATAGCTATTATTTCAGAATTAGAAGTTAGTTTTGATGTAAAAAATATTACAGATATAAATGTAAATAAGGAGGAAAAAAGATTTGCAAAATAAGGAATGAAATTAAAGTAATAATCAAAAACAATTGCTCTAAGTGGTGCCTCCTTCTCTAAAAAGTCATCAATTTTTTCAGATACATCAAATACTACAACAATACAAATTATTAGTAAAAGGGCATAAAAAAAAGTTCCTAAAAACTTTTTAATAATATATAAATCTAGTTTCTTCAAAATGTTTAATCTTGTTTGAAAAATAAAAGTATAATAATTTTACAATCGTTGGGCTAATTTTACCACCATTTTATCTTTCCACTCTGAAAAAGTTCCATCAGAAATTTTCTGGCGAGCTGTATCAACAAGCCATAAGTAAAAGGACAAGTTATGAATACTAGCAATTTGCATACCAAGATATTCTTTTGCAGCAAATAAATGTCTCAAATAAGCTCTCGAATAAGCTGAGTCAACAAAACATGTTCCATTCGGATCAAGCGAAGTGAAGTCATTTTCCCACTTCTTGTTCTTTATATTTATAATTCCCTCGCTAGTAAATAACATACCGTTTCGTCCATTTCTTGTAGGCATTACACAGTCAAACATATCAACACCACGACTAATACCTTCAAGAATATTAACAGGCGTGCCAACTCCCATTAAATAGCGAGGTTTATCTTTTGGTAAAATATCGTTTACTACCTCTGTCATAGCGTACATATCTTCGGTTGGTTCACCAACCGAAAGACCACCAATGGCATTTCCTTCGCAACCTAGTTCCGCCACTTCATATGCAGCTTTTTTTCGTAATTCTGGAAAAATACCTCCTTGCACAATTGGAAAAAAAGCTTGACTATGATCATACAAAGGTTCTGTTTCATCGAATCGTTTAATGCCTTGTTTCAGCCATTGCATAGTTAAATTCAATGATTTATCAGCATATTTAAAATCAGAATCGCCAGGAGGGCATTCATCAAAAGCCATTATAATATCGGCTCCAATTATACGCTGAATATCCACAACATTTTCAGGAGTAAACATGTGGCTCGATCCATCTATGTGAGATCTGAATTTAGCCCCTTCTTGAGTAAGCTTACGGTTTGCTGATAATGAAAAAACCTGATAACCGCCACTGTCTGTTAGCATTGGCTTATTCCAATTCATGAATTTATGTAATCCGCCTGCCTGCTTTAATATTTCAATTCCTGGGCGTAAATACAAATGATAAGTATTACCTAAAATGATTTGTGCTTTTATATCCTCATCAACCTCACGTTGATGAATTCCTTTAACAGAACCAACTGTACCAACAGGCATAAAAATTGGCGTCTGTATTTTACCATGATCTGTTGTTACTTCACCTAGCCTGGCACTGGTTTTTATATCTGTTTTTAACAGTTTAAATTTCACAAAATTAAATTTAAGTTAAAAAAATGATTATTAATCATATCCGTTTGTGGTGGAACTGCCAGTAAAATAATAATCCCACAATGTGGGTTTCATTCGTTAATAATTTATTTTCAATTGCTGAACCTGGCTTGCTGCCAGGTAGGTGCTACTCCCATGCAAAAAGCAATTATTGTTGTGTGTAATAAATGCTTATTTTTTACATGCTTGTTTCATACTATTGCTTTAAAGGCTGCAAAGATAATAAATTAGCTCTGTGTTATAGCTGTTTTTTATAAAAGAGCAAATCAATAAAATAATTGAGCGTTATGTTTTAACCTGCCTGTAAGCAAAAAAGTATTTGTTTAATATTTATGCAAGTATTTTAGCATTCATTGTTTTTACACAAGCCTGCCTGTCTGTGCTTTGCGAATATAAAACGAGCCATTGTAAAAGTAATAAAAAATAAATAATTACAAACACACCCCTTTTACTACTAAAATGTTTGCTATTATTGCATATAATAATTAAAATATTTTTTTGTGGAGAATTTATTTTTAGAATTATCAAAGGATCAGTTTATTGTATTAATAATATTAGCAAGTACTTTATTTGTTCAATTCATATATTATTTTGGAATATACTTTAGAGTTATTTTTCATAGGTCGAAAAAACAAATTCAATTAAGCACAGAACCTGTTTCTATAATAATATGTGCCAAAAACGAAGAAACTAACCTTAAAAAGTTCTTGCCTAAAGTACTTGAGCAGGAATATCCAAATTTTGAAGTAATTGTTGTTAATGATTGTTCGGAGGATGGAACCGAAATGTTATTGGCAAAATTAGAACAAACTCATAAAAATTTAAGACACACAACCATTGAGGTTGATAATAAATTTAGGCATGGCAAAAAATTAGCTATTACAATTGGTATAAAATCGGCAAAAAGTAATATTTTAATCTTTACTGATGCAGATTGTTATCCAGCATCTAAAAACTGGTTACATGAAATAGCCAACAGCTATTCCGAAAATACAAATATTGTATTAGGTTATGGTAAATACATAAAAGCAAAGGGTTTACTTAATAGAATAGTACGTTTCGACACTCTATTAATAGGATTGCAATACTTAGGTTTAGCAATAGTAGGTAAACCATATATGGGTGTTGGTCGTAACTTGTCTTATAAAAAAGAGTTGTTTTTTAATGGCAGCGGCTTTGGTAAGCATTACCACATTCTTTCAGGCGATGATGATTTATTTATAAATGAACATGCCAAAAAGAAACACACCCAGGTTTGCTGTACTAAAGAAAGCATTACTTGTTCTGTTGCACCTACAACTTTTGCAGAGTGGTTTAAACAAAAAAGACGTCATATATCTTCTGGTAAACATTATAAGTTCAGTGATAAAGTTATTTTAGGATTAGAACCTATTAGTAAACTCATATTTTATATTGCTATTATTTATTTTCTATTTACACCATTTTACATAGTGGGACTTGGCATTTATGGCTTTCGATTATTTGTTCAAATGATAATTTTTAAACTTGGAATGAACAAACTTAGTGAGAAAGGGGTTTTATTTCTAATTCCAATTTTAGATATATTTTTACCTTTGTTTCAAATAACTTTAATAATTTCGAATAAAATAACCGCAAAAAACGGAAAATGGAATTGAATCCGAGTTTTTCTGATAAGGCAAAAAAAGACTTTGAACTAGTTAAATCAGCTCAAAAAGGAGACCAGCATGCTTATACTGAGCTAATGACTCGTTACCGTGATGCTATTTATTATATGATTCTGAAAATGATTAACAACACCAGTGATGCAGAAGATTTAACCATTGAAGCATTTGGCAAAGCATTTAAGAACATTGAACAATACTCACCTAGTTTTGCTTTTAGTACTTGGCTATTTAAAATAGCATCAAATAATTGCATCGATTTTTTAAGAAAAAAGAAAGCAAGACAAATTAGTATTGTTAGTAATCAATCGGACAATAGCAATGTGATGTCAGATGGTATAAACGAAGAAACATCTATTTCAATACGATCAGATTTACCTGATCCTGAAGAAGCATTAATAAAAAGCCAGAAAAAAATACTTTTACGTGAAATAGTAGATACTTTAAAACCTCGCTATAGAAGGTTAGTTGAATTGCGTTACTTTAAGGAATTCTCTTACGAAGAAATAGCTACTGAACTTGACATACCTATAGGAACTGTAAAGGCTCAGCTATTTAGAGCTAGGGAGTTGCTTTCTGGTATTGTTAAAAAAAGACACGAAACTCTTTAAAGACAGATTGTTAGGTATTATATTTTAGATATAAGACAAAAAAACGGTTTGCAATTAAGTAGCACTTATAATCTAGAGCATTACATTGTTAATTAGCAGTATATAAATTTTTATTGAACTATTTAATGAAAGAAATTACTAAGTATTTTCCAGACTTAAGCGAAAGTCAAATAAAGCAATTTGCCATGCTTGGCGATTTGTATAAAGAATGGAATACAAAAATAAATGTTATATCAAGAAAAGATATTGATAATATATATGAACACCATATTCTACATTCGCTTGCAATAGCAAAAGTTATTGAATTTAAAAGGGGCACTAAGCTTTTAGACGTTGGAACTGGTGGTGGTTTACCAGGAATACCATTAGCAATACTTTTCCCAAAATGTAATTTTCATTTAATTGATGCAATAGGAAAAAAAATTACTGTTGTAAACGAAATAAGTAAAGCTATTGGTTTAAGCAATGTATATGGGGAACATGTTCGAGTTGAGAAACTAAAAACCCAATACGACTTTATAATTAGTAGGGCAGTAACTCAGTTCGATAAGTTCTGGAAAATTTGTCACAAAAACATTAGCAAAAAGAGTATAAACACACTTGAAAATGGAATTATATATTTAAAAGGGGGTGATTTTGAAGATGAACTTATTGATATAAAAAATAGAATTACCATTACTCCAATTTCCAATTATTTTACCGAGCCTTTTTTCGAGACTAAAAAGGTGATTCATTTTAAGAAATGATAATTACAAGGTCTTACTAGTTTTACACCTTAAATCAGCAAGGCGTAGTTCTAATATGTTGCAAATGAGAATTTCAAAAAGCTTTAGCAACGTTTAAATCTGCGAAGTTGCGCCGCAACTATTGCTTAGCTTACATAATGTTACACATTTAACTTGCGGATATAAGGTTACAATAAAATAGTATGCCTTTTTGGGGGCAATTATATTACTTTCTCAATTTGCTAACCTACAACAAATTGCAACTATGCGCTTTAGCATGTAGCAGTCAATGTTATTAATTATCATTAATTCAAACCTTCGAAAGCCCCGCCCTGCATGCCAACTAGGCAGGCTGAGCTATTCGGGCAGGCTTGTCTTTGACGCTTTTTGCTAAAGATATTTAAAAACAAGGCGTTTTCTTGTTAACACTAACTAATAAGTGCTTGTTTTTTCGCAAACTAAAAACAATATAAATTAGCAAAATCATACCAATTGGCAGTAATGAAAAGTTATCTATTTTTTGCGATAACTCACCACCTAGCAATTCACTGAAGTTAGCGCCAATGAAAATAAATCCAACAATCGCAATAATCTTTTCATATTGTTTCAAAAACTTAAAATGTATTAAAATAATAAATACAATTAGTTGAGAAAACAAGAAAGCATTCTCACTGGTAAACGCAAGTAAGGGAATTAAGGCTACTAAAACTGAAAGATCAATAACAGAATAATACTTTTGTTGCTCTAAACTAGCCGTTTTTGAGTTCATTCTGGTAAACCATAAAAATACAAAGCCAATGCCCGAGAGTAAAAGCAGTTGATAAATAAAAGAAATAACACTATTCCCAACAAGTAATCTAATTGGAGTATAACGAGCCATTACTGAAGCAATAGTATGGTTCGAGTAATCTAATAACCCCTGCTTGTTTGATAGCTCTATTTGCAACTCGCTAAGCCATAGGCTATACTGCTCCATTGTGGTTTCTATTGAGCCATAAAAAATAAATGGCAATAAAAACAATCCTACAACAAAAATTAAAAACCATAAAAGCTCTTTATGCTTTTTATTAAGAATTAAATAGGGTACAAATATTAAGGTAAATGGCTTAATAAATATGGTAATTGCCAATATAATTGAGAATGCTATACCCTTTTGTTTTATATAGAAATTAATGGCTACAATATATAAAAAGAGCAACAAGTAATTCACTTGCCCTAAATGCAATTCTCGCAAAAAATGTATTGCTATAATAAGCATTGCCGATATTACAAGTATATTTATGAATTTACTTTTTTGGTAAATTATTAACTCTGGCTTTATAAGTTTAATTGACATAAAAAATGCCTTTACTATAATTGCTGTTAATAACAACCAATAAAAAACTTTTGCTACACCAAATGGAAATAATACAAATGGAATAAAATAAATAGCAGAAGTTGGTGAATATTTGAAAATATAGTGCCCATCCTCAGCTATTTTATACAAATTCTGCGATTGCAATATCCTACTAGCTGCCTTGTAGTACACTTCAAAATCGGAAAGCCAAAAGCGATCATTTATTATTTCGCCACATAAAAAAATCAAGCAAATTAAGGTTAAAACAATAAAACCAATATTTACATTATTCTGTTTCAAGTAACTCTTAAAATTATTCACTATTCTCTACAATTAATTACATTTTAATAAATAATTGCAAAAGAAGAGATTTTTTTTGAATATTGGGCTTCTCAGAGTCAATTAAATGCATGTGCTAAAGCTATCAGTATT
>JAUXEM010000253.1 GCA_030620515.1 Salinivirgaceae bacterium | reverse complement strand
AGCTTCTGTTGCTGCCCATATTCGTAAAAAGCGCTCATTAGCTTCGTTCTTTATCGTTGTGTATTTAGCTTTTATATCTGTTACTTTATTCATTCTGTAAAGATAAAAAAAACAATTACATGAAGCGTTTATTTATTTACAATTACTTAGTTATTTAGCATACCATTGACCTAAAACAGTTTTAATTGCAATGGATTTATTCGGTATCCTATGGCTATATCGGAATGACTCATAGGTGGAGAGTCACTGAGATGAGGGACGAAGAAGCAGTCTGCCAAAGTTTAGTGCATTTTGTGTCATCACACAGCTGATCAGAATGAAAATTGTATAATCATTCGCAAAGACTCCGTTAAATAGTTCGTTGAGCGAAGCCGAAACGAACGAAAATAAAAAAGCCCACCGAGCCTCGGTGGGCTTTTTTATTTCTAAGCTTTTATTTATTGCTTAACAACTTTTTCGGTTTTAATGTTATTGTTATTATCTATTACAGATATGAAATAAATACCTTTGTTTAAATCATCAGTAGAAATAACAACCTTACTTCCTAGTTTATTAACTGTTTTAACTGTTTGTCCAAGAATATTACTAACAATTACTTGTGAAGCATTTTCAAGGTGGTCAATAGTTAAAGTGTTGTTGAATGGGTTAGGATATACATTGAAAGAATTAGAATTGACATCTTTGATACCCACAGAATTAATTGCTACCATTTCACTCTGCAATACTTCTTTTGTCGTTTCATCTTGTATGAATACTACAGCTGTTAGGTCATTCATTTCTTCAACAAAAGTAGTTGACATGTTATAAGTTTCAGTTACCGTAACAGATTCATCTTTTGCGATAGCCTTTAGAATGGTTCCTGCCGAAGTTGGTAACATTGCCATCATAACATTTAGCCATTCTTTTTCACCATTAGTTCCAATATTTTTGACAGTTTTATTTTCAACAACAACAATATGAGCAGTTACACCAGCATCAATATTAGCAATAGTTCCTATCGTAGCTGCTACTGTTACATTATTGCCTTCATATTGGGCATCAATATTTATACTGAATATAGACGGTTGAGTTGCATAAGTGTTAAAACTAGCTTGCGATATATTCATGTCGTACTTGCCATTTCTATAAACACTAGGTACACCAGATGGGCTGTAGTATTTTACTCTATCAGCAGCCATTGCGGTTTTGTATGGATCACCTGTACCTGGCCAGCTAACTTGGTAGCGAATTAATGAATATTTATCAGGATTTGCAGCCTGAATTTTGTCAGCGGTTGGCGTGTAGGTAGCACAAGGACCGCATGTTGAACTTGTAAAATGCTCAAATAGTTGTTTTTTTTCTAATAAAGATGTTGCGATTATAATTTTACTAGAAAGTACATTGTCTGCTGGGTTTTCGTCAGGCACACCATTTGGATTAGAAATTGTTACTTTAACCGTGTAATTTCCAATAGTATTAAAGTTGTAGGGTATATCATGAGTAAATTCATATTTACCACTTGTTAAAACATTAATTCCTGTTACACTATAAATAGCACTTATATGGTCACCTATTTCATATACCACATCGAATGATGTTAAAGTATTTTTGCCATAGTTTACAAGTGCACCCTTAATATCTAATTCGCTGGGTTCAGACAGGTTAGGTAATGAAATTGAAGTTAACCGCATGTCTTCGTCAGGGCAAGCTTCTCCAATGCCATAAAAAGTAACACCGTCTATGGTATTTCCAGGGATTTGACCGCCAGCAACTACAACATCGTTGTATAGCAATTCTAACCATCCTGTTTTATCAAAACCAGTAAATTCAAACGTGTAACAGTCATTGGCAATTACACAAATATCTATGGTATCTTTAACGTTCCATTGATAATCTGGTCCTTTTGCAATAACATCACCTGCTAAATTTTTAATTACCCATATTTCATCATTATTTCCATCAGATAAAGTGCGAACTGTAATTTTAGCATCGCCACTTGTTACCTTATGCATTAACGAATCATTAGATTGGTTAATATCATCTTTTAACGTTACCGATAAATTTAGACTATAATAATCTAGAGTTAACAAATCAGCTTTATTTGTAAAAGTATAATCTTTACTTTTACCTGGCTTAAGATCTAAATTAATAGTAGTTTCACTAACTTGTTCTCCTCCATTAATGGATAATCCCACACTTAGTTTAGATACTGTTTCGCCACCATAATTAAATAATGTAACGGTAATATCTTCTGAAGCTGTAAGGGTGCACCCGTTTTCATTTGTTGGCGTTTTTACTTCCACAATGCCCACATCAACAGTAGTATTCTTGTACACTGAGATGTCATCAATTCCAATCAAATAGTTATCGGAGCAATCGTAATGAACCCATGCTAAATATATGGTTTCTCCAATGTAAGATGAAATATCAATTGAACGCTTAGTATACCCATTATTTGGCCCTACTATAATTACTTCCTCATAAAGATTTGTAGTAAAGTCAGTTACATCACTCCCCGTTGTTGATAATACGCATTTGTATTTTTCAGATGGCCAATCTTGGTCAATAGGGGCAACATAATAATCTAAAAATATTGTGCCACTAGCAGCTGATAAATCTATAGCCTTGGAAACTAACCAGTTTTCAGGAGTTAATGCACCTGCAGTTTCATCCCAAGAGGCTGAAGCTGCATATGCTGTGCCTGCATGAGCCTTAAGCCCTTTTCCTATTATCCAGTTATGCTTATCGCCATCTTTATCTAATAAGGTCCAATTATCCAAATTACCACTTTCAAAATCTTCTGAAAAAATAGCATCACTATTTTTTACAACTGACTGCGCCTTTTTTTGAACAGATATTTGATTTGCGGATACATTACCTTTTTTTGATGCGTGTTGCGCATATATGCTAGTCATAAATAGCATTAAAGCCAATAGAAAATAAAGTCTTCTCATTTCTTAATAGTTTTAGTTATTATTTAGTTTTTACGATAGTATTGCTAGTTTAGTGGAAAAAATTACAAATAATAATAATTTAATATTTATAGTTTCAGTCTGCAGTTAACAGTTGGTAATGAGTAGACTGGTAACTGAGGACTGTTTACTCAGATAGTTCGCAAAAAACTAAGTATTAAAATTACCCACTAAATTGTTATTAGAACCGTTTTGCAAGGTTATTAAATAATACTTGCCACATAACTTATTACCGAATATAATTAATTTATTTTTTATTCCAAATAAAAGTACATTAAATATTTTATTAAGTGTGAATTAATTGATTTGTTACAGTGACAACTTAAAGCTGTAAGATGCACTGCAACAATGTTTCAAATAAGAGTTTTATAAGTTTTAACATCTTTTAAATTCGTGATGGCGCGCCGCAATTATTACTTAGTATTTGTAAATATATTAGTGCTACATATTAATTCAATGGTTTAATAGTGTAATTCCAATCATCTCCATGAAATTCATGTTTGCAGATATTAATTTTTCAAAATCAGATTTCGATATTTTAATACCTGTTTCGTAAATATTTTCATCTATATCTGCCTTTACATTCAATCCTGTTTTTGTCTTTGTTGCACCTATTAAATTCACTATAATACTGTATGTCTCAAGAGGCTTACCTCTCCAATTTTTTGATATTTGTGAAAACAACCTATGTTCTATTTTATTCCATTTGCTAGTACCTGGAGGAAAATGACATACTGAAATTTCTATGCTAATTTCTGATGCTAATTTTTGCAATTCAAATTTCCATAATTTATTCCTGCTACCATTACTGCCCCCTCCATCTGCATGAATAAGTAATTTAGTTGCAGTTGGATATTGAGCTTTTCCCATTTGGTACCACCATGATCTTATTGTTGACACGGCAAATTGGGCGGTATCCTTGCTAATTCCAACACTAACCCATGCTTTGTTGGTAGTTATTTCATAAACACCATAAGGAGTCGCTTTACCATCTGCTAAACTCAAAAAGTCATAAACATTTACCTCTTCTGGTTTTCCTTTTTCATGATATTCTTTTCCTGCATTTGAAAAATTACCTACCAATTCTTTCTTCTTTGCATCAACAGAAATTACAGGCTCAAAGTCCTTCTGAAATTTCTTTGTCATTGAATTTATATATGTAAATTGCTTGTCTCTATCTATGTGAGATTTTCCTTCATGCCTCTTTCTTGTAGCTTGCAGGCTGAATCCCTCTCTTTTTAATATATTTCCTATTTTTGTATGACTAATCGAGTATCCTTGTAATTTCAATACGTCTGAAATTTTTCTTAAACTTTTTGTTGTCCAACGCAATGGCGATTCAGGGTTTCCTATAGAGTTAACATCGGCAATAGCCAAAATCTCCTGTACTATTTTAGAGTCAATTTGTTCTAATGATTTTCTACCGGCTCCTTTTTTTCTTACTCTGCTTTCTTTAGGTGTAATACCCGATAATATTTCTTTCTTTCCTCTAGTAATACGGCTTCTTGCAATGCCTGTAGCTTTGCTAACAATTGAAACGCCACCATATCCTATAGACTGAGCTTCTGTTGCTGCCCATATTCGTAAAAAGCGCTCATTAGCTTCGTTCTTTATCGTTGTGTATTTAGCTTTTATATCTGTTACTTTATTCATTCTGTAAAGATAAAAAAAACAATT
>JAUXEM010000238.1 GCA_030620515.1 Salinivirgaceae bacterium | reverse complement strand
TTACGGCTGGAGCCAGCGAAATTCCTGGAAAATTAATAAGCCAACTAAAAACAGGCGGACATATGGTAATACCCTTGGGTAATAAAACACAAACCATGATGCGGCTAACTAAACAAGCGGATGGTACTTTTAGTGAAGAAAGTTTCCATGAGTTTTCGTTTGTCCCATTATTAAAAGGGACGGCGCAAGACAAGTAACGAAAAGCAATGAATTGTTGCTTTTTAGAAGACGGAATTCGGAGTCTAGAATATAGAAGAAATCTTCTCCTTATCTTTAGGCGTAACAAACTTATCACCTATGGTAAAAATACCAATTAGTAAAAAATCTTTTGTTAAAAAATGCACTTTAATAATTTAGCTCACAGGCATTTACATATGATAAAAAGACATTCCCAAAATACCAAACAGTTTTGAACTTATACTTCCAAGTATAAATAGTAAAATAAAAATCAAATATTAATCTATTATTAACAATACGTTAGATTTTGAGATATGAGCCCGCCTGACATATTCGGGCAGGTAGCTAGATAAAGCGCATCATTTTGAATACTAACAGGTTAGGTAAAATTGACACGTTTTATATTAACTTAATATACAGATACTTCATTAGGGGTAAGGTTCATGTAAGAAGGTTTTTCTGATTAGGATATGCTAATCAGAAAAACACGACTCGATGCATCAACTAACGTCTTTAAATTATCGCTTTTTTAAGCCTTATCTCCATTTGTTTTATCTTACAATGCTTAGGCTTTTTACAACTTTTATATCTCCACAAACAATTTCAACAAAGTAAATTCCTTCTATCAGGCTCGATATATCAACCCGTACTCGTGCCTTTGTTTTTTCAGATAATACAGACTCATATTTGCCAATTGGGTTGATTATTCGTATGCTAATATCTGTAATATCAACTAACGAATCAAATGCGATATTTATATATTCATCTGCAGGGTTAGGAAATAGCAAGATTTCAGCTTCATTTATTATCTCAGAACTATATAATTCATCAGTAATAACAATAGCATAATCTTCTACTTCTCCATCTTCTAAGTCGTAACATGGAGTGCTTCCTTCATTTGCATCATGTACATAGTGCAACATAATTCGCAAGCCTGTTTTTGCACCCAATTTAGCATCTGCCGGTACCAAAATGCTGTCTAATACAGTAACTTGCTTGCTAACAAAATCATTTGCGGGTACTATATGATTGATAGCTAATTCATCGTTATCAAAAACCCCGTCAAAATCCCAATCGGCCCAAGCTCTTACCCTAAAATTGCCCTTTATATTAATATTTCCGGCCGTACCTTGGTGCAAACTTATTGTTAATGGGTGATAATCCCCTCTTACAACAGTTGTTTGGTGAGTGTCATAATAATTTACATACAAGCCCTGATCTGTTTCATTTTGAATTGAACCTATTGCTACTTTTGTAATAGATCCATAATTATCCCACTCTATTGTTGGTTTACAAGGAATATATTCAACATTAATTTTCTTAGTTACAACATGTTCATTTCCATCATTTGATGTAACTTTTAATGTTATATCATGCGAACCTAATTTGTCAAAAGATATTTCAGGTGGATTCTGCCCGCTATAAATTGAGGGTGTACCACCTGAAAAAGCCCAATCCCACAATTTTATACTTGTAGAAGGCGCTACACTAGACTTGTCAGTAAATATTGCTGTTTCAGCATACGGTTGAGGTACTTTTTCTGATATAAAATCGGCAATCAAAACCCTGCTGCCTTCTGTAATTATTAGCCCATAATCTTCCACTTCCCCATCTTTCAGGTGCTGACAAGGAACTGACTCTCCTTCACCAACAAACTCGATCAATACTCGTAAACCTAATGTTTCTACTTTTGCATTTAGGGGTACTATTAAATCTTTACTATAAACATATAAACCATCGGCTCCCGATTTATTCACATCGTAAGTATATTCAGCCCATACTTCGGTTTCATCAAAATAGCTATTGTAGTTCCAATCAGCCCATACTTTTACCCTGAACGTGCCAGAATTATCACGATATACCCCTTTATGTGTTGTTATTGTTATTGGATATGTTTCGCCTGTTTTCAATACTGTTTGGTGTGTATTAAAATAATCAGCATAACGCAGACTTCTATCAAGGCTTGTGGTATTAGTAATAGTACCCAATTCAAATTTATGCACATTACCATAACCATCCCAATCAACGGCACAATCACAATAATTAAGAGATGATGTTATATAATTGCTTTTTGTTATATCTTTTTTTACATTATTAACATCTGTTATAGATAAGGAAACATTGTATGTTCCAGCGTTAGGGTATGTTATTGAAGGAGGTGTTTCGCTATTGGATGAAGCTGGCACTCCTCCAGGAAATGACCACTGCCATGAGCTTATAGGTTCAGCCTGTGGCACTGTGGATAAATCAATAAAACTAACTTTATCAGAAAAATTAACGTCGGTTTTAGTACTTGAAAAATCGGCACTAAGTGTACCTAATGGATCCATTATTATTATTCCATAATCTTCAATTTCCCCTGCTCCAACAATACCACATGGGTCTGCATGGTCTTCTTCGTCTCCATCGTGGCTTACAATCCTTAAGCCTATATGCCCTGGCAATGTTCCTGTTGGTATCTTAATTGTTGTGGTATAAGTATATGTGTGATCTGTTTCGTAATCATTGCCAAATGAATGAACTTCAATTTGCTCCGATGGCTCAAATATAAAGTCATCATTCCAATCTGCCCAAAACACTATGTAATTTTCATCCGTTGGCTTCCTTGTATTTAATATGGTAACAGAAACATTTATTAAATCTTCGGGGTAGCCCTTTACAATATAGTCATTCAAATAGCTTTTATAATAATCGCCTTCAGATGTATTGCTAATTGAACCTAATGTGACATTTTGTATGTATGAATACAGATTATAGTTTGTTCCGGTTTTACAATATTCCGTGTATGGGTCAAGGAACATAACTTTTAATAAAACAAACGATTTAAAAAGTGAAGAAACATCTCCTTGTATAGCGGCATCCTTAAATTCTATTTTAAGGTTATCAACAGAGTTTGCTTCAAGGTGATTATTTGCATTACCTGTTAAGTGAACCTGTACTGTAGAATCATTTTTAACCTCAATGCTTAAATTTAAACCCGAAGGTACTCCAGTTACTGTATAATGATTATCGGTTAAAACACCACTTGAAAGTGCAAATTTCGCTCCATCAACACCAATTATCTCGGTTGAATTAGCAATTATTCCAGTATTTAAAAAACTTTCGCTTAAATTTACAGATGTTGGAATCAACCTTGCACCCAGATTGCCAGAAACACCTGTCGTATTCAAATTTTCTAACTGCCATAAGGGAAACCTTGCCAAATGCTGCATGGCAGCTTCCATTCTTACGACCTGTCCCTGTGTGTACATGTTATAACATTTGGTGTAATCCATAAAATTATCGCCATTTGTTTTGTTACCTTCACAGTTCAAGATATTCTTATCACATAAGCCCATATGGGTATTATCAGCTGGAGGAGTATCATCTACATGATCATTGGGATATGTACAGCCCCCATCAAATGTGTGTGCAAGGTTTAACCAATGTCCAAATTCATGGGTTAGCACCGATCTAAAATTATCATCGGTATTGGTACCAAGAAAACTACCATTATACACTACGCGTGCAGTACTATTATCAGACATACTTGCACTTGGGTACCATGCTATTCCGGATTCATAAAAATCGCCATTGTCATATAAATCACGTGTAATATATACATTCATGTATTTATAATTATCCCATGCAACCTTCTTTATTTTAGATACAGCTTCACTATCACCATTTCCAAAACCAGCATCTTTTGGATAAATTATCACCCCACTAGTTGGATTTCCATCAGGATCTAATTGTGCCAATTTAAAAGTTACATTCATTTCTTTTTTTATAGATGCAAAATCAGGATCCACATCGGCCCAATCAGCTCTTAAGCCCTGAAAATCTTCATTTGTCAGCCTGAGTGCTTCCTTTACAACTGCCAAATTTACAGTTGACTCCTTATTGTATTTTGTCCCAAATACATGAAACACTACCGGTATAACGTAAGAATCGCTTGATTTACGCTCTTCTTTTTTTCTTTGTTTTACAAACTTTCTAGTGAATTTTTCGAATTCTATTTTTTCTTTTTGTTCATCCGGATTATTTTTATAAAATGTTACCATTGCTTTATCGGTACCACATTTAATCTCATTTTGGGCATGAATATTTTGCACAAAAATATTGCATGAAAACAAAATATTTAAAATAATAATAAAATTAGTTTTTTTCATAATTGTGTTTTTATAGTTGTTTGAATATGTTATTTGTAATTGTTCGCTACGCTTTTGCAAGATATTGATTTTAAAGCTTTTGTAATTCGATAAGTATTTTTATATTCCGCTTAATTTCAGCACCTCACTGTTTATTTCACTACTCAAATCTCATTATTTAACATACTATTAGTTTAATATCTTAAGGAAAATAACCAAATAGTACAAACTCCTTTTCTTGATATATTTACAATGTAAATTATATTTTTATTACTCACTTGTCAAATTTATCAATATTAATAAAACCGCAAGTAAATTATTAAAACACTAAAATAGAGTATTTTATTACATTCTGCTCATCATTTTGAGTAATGTGAGAATAAATCCATATTACTATTACAGGTAGGACGGCTTCGTGAACCATAAATAAAAAAACTCGGCAATAACTAATCACTAGCATACTATATATGTGCTTTAAAAATGGGTGTAGAGTGTGTTGTTTGAAAAAAAATAACGTACTACGCTCTTATAACTTTTAAAAACATATTATTTAGTGTGTAAACTAATATCCGCAAGTAGTTATTCAACCGCTTGGTAGTGCGTTCCAACACATATCCGAATGGCTTGCTAATTTCAGGTGAAATATTTTGTAGCAAAATGCTATTTATCAACTAGTCAAATCCTCACTCCACAGCTTTAAGGGTATAAACTAATAATAACAAGTTTTTTTGGAGATAATTTATCCAAGCAGCTCTGTTGGAAAATAGTGTATAATGTTGATTATTGAGTTAAAAGCCG
>JAUXEM010000172.1 GCA_030620515.1 Salinivirgaceae bacterium | reverse complement strand
TGGTATTATGGCAGCTTCATTTATTTCAGCTACTATTGGTATGATATGGCTAAGTACGTGTAAAGTTAAAGAAAATTAAACTACTATGAACTTAGAGTACATAGTAGTTAATACTTATTTTTAGTATGCCATTACACTCATGAAAAAAATAATTTATTTACCATAATTAATACATAGTATATGAAGAAGAAAAATATTTTTGCCAGTATTTTGATAGCATTATTATTTACAGGAAGTTTAATTGCTCAGGAAAATTATCGCACCGAAACAGATTTGTTAGGAGATGTAAAAGTACCTGCTGATGCATACTATGGAGCACAAGCAGCCCGTGGTATGGAAAATTTTAAAATATCAGGTCAATATACAAACGATTACCCCGATTTTTTAAAGGCATGGGGCATGGTTAAGCTTGCTGCTGCCCGTGCAAATACCGATGCTGGTAAAATGCCGGCAGATATGCTTAAACTTATTGAGCCTGCTTGTCAAGATTTGATAGACGGGAAATATCTTGACCAGTTTCAGATTGATCTTTACCAAGGTGGTGCCGGAACATCGACTAACATGGCAGCCAACGAAATAATAGCAAATTTAGCTTTAGAAAAGGCCGGATATGAAAAGGGCGATTATAAAAAAATTGCACCAACCGATCAAATAAATATGTCGCAGTCAACTAACGACACATACCCAACAGCTTTAAAACTTGCCATATTAATGCAAAGCGACAGGGTTAAAATTCAGTTAAAATCACTTGCTAAATCATTTAGAGTATTAGGTAACAGGCATCTCGAAGTTGTTAAAATGGGACGTACCGAATTTCAAGATGCAGTACCAATGACAGTTGGTCAGGAGTTTCACTCATATGCATCGATGCTTGAGTGGGAACTTGAAAATATTGAACATGCAGAAAAGGCTATTTTAATTATGAATATGGGTGCTACTGCTATTGGCACAGGAATAAACACACCAAAAGGTTACGATGAGTATGTGGTTAAACATTTACGCGACATTACCGGATACGATATTTCAAATGCCGATGATATGATAGCGGCAACTTCAAGCCTTCATGGTTTTGTTGTATATTCATCAGCCCTAAAAACAATGGCAACAACATTATCAAAAATATCAAACGATTTAATAAACCTTTCATCGGGACCACGAAATGGTCTTTTTGAAATTAATTTACCTCCTCGTCAACCAGGCTCTTCAATTATGCCAGGAAAAGTTAACCCTGTAATTCCTGAATTAATGGCGTTAATAAGTTACCGTGTAATTGGCAACGATGTAACTGTAAATATTGCAGCCTCTGACGGCGATTTGCAACTAAATGCTTATGAGCCTGTTGTTTGTTTAGCAATTTTTGAATCACAGAAGATAATGACCAATGGAATGAAAACCTTACGTGAACAATGTATTGACGGTATTACAATAAACGAAGAGGTGCATAAGCGTAACATGGAAACCACTATTGGTATTGTTACAGCACTTAACCCAATACTTGGGCATCATGTTGGCGATGAACTTGCAAAGGAGGCAAAGGAGACGGGCAAAGGAATTCTTGAACTTGTACGTGAGAAAAAATTATTGACCGAAGAGCAAATCGAAGAGCTTTTATCGCCCGAGAGCATGACAGGTTTGGATAAGTCAAAGTACGAGAATAAATAAAGTATGTCAATAAAGTAGGGGTGCGACTATATTTGTAAAATATGAAAACTCATAATTTGCGAGTTTACAAACAATTAGAATGTCGCATCCCTACTATTTTGAAAAAGCTTAGTTATAATACGGGTTTTAAATAGACAATAAATTTATAAATAATGAAAAATACTCTTTCTACTCTTTTGTTTTTATTTGTTGCGTTCAATTTAATAACTAACAAAAGTTCAGCGCAAGTTTCATGGCCCATCGTATTTGAATCGAAAAGTGGCTTTGTTACTACCATGTATCAGCCTCAATTAGAATCATTTAAAGCTAATGTTTTAGAAGGCAGAATGGCCGTTACAATAAAGCCAAAAGATGAGGATATGGTTTTTGGGGCAATATGGTTTAAAGCACAAATGTCAACCGATATTGAAAACAGAACTGTTGTTTTAGAAAATTTGAACATAATAAAAACCCATTTTCCAGAAATGGTTAATGAAGAAAAGTCTAAAAAATTCAGTAATTTTTTATCATCTGAACTTGAATCATGGAATATAAAAATGTCTCTTGATAGAATACTTGCAAGCCTTGATGAAGTTGAAAGTATTAAACAATTATCTGATAATATAAATAACGACGCTCCTACAATATATTTCAGAACCACTCCGGCAGTTATGATATTAATAGATGGAGAGCCCATATTAAAAAAAGATGAAAGTATTGGTCTTGAGTATGTTGTTAATACTCCATTTTTTATTGTAAAAGACATTGCAAAAAATGACTATTATATTAATGGAGGCAAGTTTTGGTACACATCAAAACAAATACTTAGCGGATGGAAAGAATCAAAAGAAGTACCTTTAAAAGTACGGGAATTTGCTGAAAAAAATATAGTTGAAAATAAAACTGATTCTACAGCTCAATCATATACAGAGTTTCCCGAGTTAATTATTGAAACAAAGGCTGCTGAATTAATTTTAGTTGATGGTGAAGTAGATTATAAACCTATTGATAGTACAACACTGTTGTATGTTTCAAATACTGAGAGTGATATTATTATGGATATTAACTCACAGAATCATTATTTGCTACTTGCAGGTCGGTGGTACAAGTCAAAATTGTTGCAAAATGGTAACTGGACTTTTTGCGAGCCGGATAACCTGCCAACAGAATTTAAGAAAATACCTGATGAATCTGAAATGGTATCTGTTAAATCAAGTATCCCAGGAACAGACGAAGCTCAAATAGCATTACTTGAGCAATCTATTCCGCAAACTGCAACTATTGATAGAATGCAGGCAAAGGTAGAAGTTAAATACGATGGAGATCCGCAATTTGAAAAAATAGAAGGAACAGATGTTTCTTATGCTGTAAATACAGACAAAACGGTATTACTTATTAACAAGGTATATTACTGTATTGATAATGCCGTTTGGTTTATGGCGAATAGTGCAACAGGTTCTTGGGATATTTGTGTAACTCGACCAGACGAAGTAGATCAAATACCACCAGAGTCGCCGGTTTATAATGTAAAATATTCATATATATATGAATCAACTCCAGAAGTTGTTTATGTCGGTTATTTACCCGGATACACAAACTCATATGTTTATAATGGTACTGTTGTTTACGGGACTGGCTATTATTACAATCCGTGGTATGTGAATTATTATTATCCTCGTCCTGTTACCTGGGGATATGGTGTTCATTACAGTCCTTATAGAGGTTGGGGTTTTTCTGCAGGAATTAGTTTTGGGTGGATTGGCTGGGGCTTTCATCCCTACGGTCGTGCTTACTGGGGGCCAAGAGGATACCATCATGGATACAGGCGTGGGTATCACCATGGATACAGACATGGTTATAATAGAGGTGCAAGAGCCGGATATGCTGCCGGATCAAGAAATGCAAACCGTAATGTATATAATAATAGAAATTCGGGTGTTAGGCAAACCGGAAATAACAAAAATACAAGACCATCAAATAGTATAAATAATAAAGCACGACCATCTACCGGTAAGGCTAACAATATGTATTCCGACCGAAAAGGTAATGTTTACCAACGCGATCAAAAAGGTAACTACCAAAACAAATCAAACAGGCAAGGACAACAACATAATAAGCAGACTAAACCAAATAACACTCAAAGGAATCAACAACTTGACAGATCACACCAAAGCAGAAATCAAGGGAACCATAATCATAACAGATCACAACAGTATAATAGAAGCCCGAGCAGAAGTAGCATGCCTAGCGGAGCGCGTGGTGGCGGTGGAGGTGGCGGCCGAAGACGATAATATGTTGGGCGCTTTCATTCAAATGCATACAACAAAAACGTCCGCCTTTTGTCCGCTTACCGAATTTTATACAGCAGTGTTAATACTAATAAATTTATAAAACTTAATATTTAACTAATTTACCTAAAATTTAATATCATGAAAAGAAGACAATTTTTTAAGATTTTTTTAACAGCAATATTATTTGTTGCTTTTGTGTCATTTGTAAATGCACAAAACAAAGTTTTACCTAACGTAGTTGTTTTAGCTACCGGTGGCACCATTGCCGGAACAGGTGAAAGTGCAACTGGTTCAAGTTATACTGCCGGTCAGGTTCGTATAGGAGAAATGATAGATGCTGTGCCAAATATCAGAAAATTAGCTAATTTAACAGGTGAGCAAACTGCAAATGTTGGTTCGCAAGATATGAGCGTTGAAGTTTGGCTTATTCTGGCTAAGCGTATTAACGAACTTTTAGCTAAAGATGATGTTGACGGTGTTGTGATTACTCATGGCACAGACACACAAGAAGAAACAGCCTTTTTTCTGAATCTTACAGTAAAAAGCGACAAGCCGGTTGTAATGGTATCAGCTATGCGTTCGTCAACAGCATTAAGTGCTGACGGACCACTAAATTTATATAATGGTGTTGCTGTGGCTGCCAGCCCCTTATCAAAAGGAATGGGTGTAATGGTTGCTATTAATGATGCGATACATTCGGCACATGCTGTTAAAAAAATGCTTACAACTCCTGTTCATGCTTTTATGTCTCCGGAACATGGTCAGTTAGGTACTGTTAACTTTGGTCAAGTTGAGTTTTTTCATAAACCACATGGTATTCATACTATAAACAGCGAATTTTCGGTCGATGGTGTTACAGAGTTACCTCGTGTTGATATAGTTTATGGGTGTGCTGATATGTCAACAGACTTAATAGATATAATGGTAAAAGCAGGAGCTAAAGGAATAATAATAGCAGGTGTTGGCGATGGTAATATGAATGCCGGAACATTAGAGGCTGCTAAGAGAATAACAGCAACAGGTATTCATGTTGTTAGGGCTTCACGTATTCCTGTTGGCACAGTACTTATTGAAGGCGAAGTAGTTGATGAGGATTACGGTACCGTATCGTCAGACGAATTAAACCCTCAAAAGGCACGAGTACTTTTAATGCTTGCTCTACAAAAAGATAAAAATATAAGTAGAGAAAAGTTACAAGAATTAATGATTAATTATTAAAACCTTAATTCGCAAAAAAAATATTTTCAACTAACTGATAGCCACGGTGTGAGTTCTTTATTAAAATTAATAGTTTATTTATTATAAATATCTGTTAATTAGTAATTCACGCCGTGGCTTGCGAAAATAGGGTAAAATAAAAAACGCCATATATTCACAGATAATTGATACTGAATAATTACATTTATTTAATCTAAAAAATAATATCTTATGAAGATAAAAATAATATTAAGCATGCTGTTTTTAGCTGTAGTTGGCATTGTTAGCGCTCAACGTCAGTCTGATACATCTACATACAAAAGCGTTATTCCGCTCGAAAAGCAATCACTATTATCAAATGTTGATATGATAATGAATATGCAGACTGGGTTAAGAAGCGATTTTTATGATGGCGATTATTTGGGCACGAAATTTAAGTTTGAACAGTTTAGACTTGAGATAAAAGGCTATGTGCATGAGAAGGTTTTCTTTCGCTTTCGTCATCGCTATACAAGTACTTTTGAACCACAATCGGTCGATAAAATTATTAAAGGGGTCGATTTTGCTTATTTAAGATTCGATTTATCAGATAAGTTGCAGTTTTTAGTCGGAAAAACTTATGCCGATTGGGGAGGAATGGAATTTGACCTAAACCCAATTGATATTTATGAGTACTCAGACATTATTGAGATGGCTGATAACTTTTTGTTTGGAGCCGAACTATTTTATACGCCCATACAGAATCAAACATTTGGTTTTCAGATAATAAATTCTCGAACAGGTACTTTTGAAGAAATTTATGATAGCATTCCAACAATTAAAGCTTCAAAAAACCCATTAGGTGCTGTAGTAAATTGGAGAGGTAGTTTGTTTAATGGAAAGGTTTCAACACTGTGGTCGTACTCATTGTTTAATGAGGCTGAGGGAATGTATAAAAATTATTTTGCTTTTGGTAATCAGTTTAAGCATAATAAACTATCGATTATGTACGATTTTAAAATTAGCATTGAAGACCTTGACAGAACAGGAGTAATTAGTAACGAAGTGCCCGACGATATTTATAATTTTGCTTTAGAGAATACAATGTATTATAGCCATTGGTTTAAAATTGATTATCGTTTTACCGAAAAGTGGGGAGTGTCATTTGTAGGTATAATTGACGAGGCAAAATGGATGAAAGAAGATATTCCAAATAAAACATCTGACGATTGGAGAACAACTTATACCTTAATTCCAACTGTTGAGTATTTCCCATATAGCGACTTAAATTTAAAATGCTACTTAGGTTGGGTTGGGCGTAATTTTAACTACTCTGGTTATAGTAAGGATCAATTAGGCATGCAGGATTATAATACCGGAAGATTTGTTTTTGGAATTATATCTCCATTAAAAGTATTTTAAAAAATATTTATAATGTTGCGAGTTTCAGGTTGCGGGTTTTGCTCGTAACTTGTAACTTGTAACAATATTTTATTAGTTAGTAAACATTTCTATCAAGCATTTATGGTTTACTGGTAACCAAAATCTCAATGTAATTATTATGGAATTTGACCCACGACAAACAATGATTGTTGCTATTTTAGTACTTTTTTTGGGAAAGTATCTAAATAAAAAGATTAATGTTTTGCGTAAATACAATATACCCGAACCAGTTACCGGTGGAATTGTAGCATCTTTGCTTTTTGCAATAATTTATTTAATATTTAGTTTTGATATAAGTTTTTCAACTCGTTATCGCGATATTTTGCTTGTTGTGTTTTTTACATCTATAGGTCTTTCAACTAAGCTAAAGAATGTTTTAAAGGGTGGGAAAGCTCTGCTTATTTTAACAGTTTTTGCAATTGCTTATGTTTTTCTTCAAAACTATATTGGCATACTAACAGCTAAACTTTTTAATTTAAATCCTATTATTGGCACACTATCTGGTTCAATTGCACTACAAGGTGGGCATGGTAATGTTGTGTCGTGGGTTCCTGTTATAAATGAACAATTTGATGTTTCTGGTGCAATGGAGACAGGAATGATTGTTGCCACATTTGGGCTTATTATTGGTGGAATACTAGGTGGACCGGTTGCAAAATTTCTCATAAAAAAGCATAATCTTAAACCAGAAAGTGATACTGACGATTCAAAACTAGCTATTGGAGCAAAACATGGGCGAAATTTAGTAATTGATTACGGTTCAATACTAACAATTATAATTATGCTCTCAATCTCTATCGGTATAGGGCTTTATTTACACGATTTTTTAGAATATATAAACTTTACACTACCCCTGTTTGCAACCTGTATGCTAGGCGGTGTTATTATAACTAATGTTGTTCCATTAATTATTCCAAGTCAAAAATGCCCTGCAAATTCACCAAGCCTTGCCATAACATCTGAATTAAGTTTAGGACTGTTTTTAGCCATGGCAATGATGTCGCTTAAGTTTTGGGAAATAGGCGATGAGTCATTTTTTATTATAGTTAGTATTATTCTTCAAACCATTTCGATAGTACTATTTACAGTTTTTGTTGTATTTAAGGTATTGGGTAAAAATTACGCTTCAGCGGTAATTGCAGCCGCGTATATTGGCTCGGCAATGGGCGCTACCCCACCAGCAATGGCAAATAAGCCTGCCGTAACTAAAGTGCATGGTCCATCAGCAATAGCTTGTGCAGTAATTCCTATTATGGGTGCATTTATTATTCAGGTTAGTAATGCATTTGTAATTAATATAATTGTGATGTTAATGAAATAGTACTATTTACAACAGTTCGTTAAATATTTATTGAGGT
>JAUXEM010000077.1 GCA_030620515.1 Salinivirgaceae bacterium | reverse complement strand
TATTTTTCAAAATAGCTTTGTGTGGTGTGCTTAATTATTTCGTGAGGGAATAGCCTGCCCCCGCTGTCGCCACATTGCATTGTGTGGTTTTATTACAAAGTAGTATATTTTTATTAAATAAGTCTTTAAATTTCTTTTGAGTAAGCATAGAATCAATCATGCATTAATTAGCATTGCAGTCTTGGTTGTCAAGCTCTTGTATTAATCGTACTTGTTCTAATACGATTTTATCTTCTTCGGGTATTTTTTTGAGATTATCCTTACTAGGGTTTAGTATATCGTCTACACAAGCCCCAAATAAATTGGCTAATTTGTTTAAAAGGTCAACATAAGGCTATCGTTTACCACTTTCTATTTTATTGTAATTTGATTGGTCAATACCCACTTTTTTCTTCTATAGCCTTTATTCTTGCGTGTTTTTTAATATTCTACCCAGTAGTCATAATTCCTATATTTTTATCACAATTAGTTTAATTGATAATTATTAGCAAATAGTTGATGAAATAGACTGTATACAATTGGTTTGGGTGCAAATATATTTGTAGGGTTGCAATTGTCAAAAACTATAAGTAAGTATATTTAAACTTTTTTCGTTATGCAAATTATTACATTTGTATAATGTTACTCAAATATAAAAACAAACAATACTACAAGTTCTGCTTTTATGGTCTTTTGAAAAATCTACGCTTTTTCGAGCCGTTTTTTCTTTTGTTCTTTATTGATGCTGGCTTAAGTTTTTCTAAAATAGGCATTCTCTATGCCTTTCGTGAGATAGCAATAAATATATTGGAGGTGCCAAGCGGTTTTTTTGCCGATGTTTTAGGTCGTAGGCAAACCATGATAGTATCATTTATTGGTTATATATTTGCTTTCCTTATTTTTTATTTCTCAAATACTTTTTGGTTTTTTTTAATGGCTATGCTGTTTTATAGTGTTGGCGATGCTTTTCGTACCGGAACGCATAAAGCTATGATTTACGATTATCTATATCAAAATAACTGGGATGATAAAAAAGTTGAATACTATGGACATACTCGGTCTTGGTCACAATTTGGATCAGCTATTTCATCATTACTCGCTTTATTAATTGTATTTTTTTCCGGAAATTATAGATTGGTGTTTTTAATAGCTTTATTCCCATATTTATTAAATATTATACTTCTTTTAAGCTATCCAAAATCGCTAGATGGTGAAATTAATCAAATGAATGAAAAAAGATTGAAGGCGAAATTTTCCACTCTATTTAGTTCATTAAAAATATCATTTGCTCAAAAAGAAGTATGGACAACCATTGGAAACCTATCTCTATTTCAAGGGTTTTTTAAATCATCGAAAGATTATTTGCAAACTATCATTGTTGCTTTTGTGCTTACAACAACATGGTTTCAGTATCGCGACGATGAAGCTCGTGTTGCTATATTCATTGGTGTTTTTTATTTTGTAATTTTCATTGTGGCTTCCTATACCTCACGTAACGCTTCAAAAATTAGCAAATTATTCAGTTCACACAAGCAGTCAATGAATAGTACATTATTATTGAGTGGAATTATTAGCCTTGGTATTGGCTTTTTGTTGCAAGTTGAAATACCGCTATTAGCAATTCTATTTTTTCTTATTTTGTATATAATTCAGAATATAAGAAAACCTGTAGGTACATCGCTATTAGCTACACAAATCTCTAAAAATTCATTAGCATCTGGCTTGTCCATTCAATCGCAATTAGATTCGTTATTTTCAGCCATTTTAGCTGTAATTATTGGGTTTGTTGCCGATTATGCAAGTGTAAGTTACGCATTTGGCTTGATAGGTATAATTATTATAGTTTTAGCACCTTTGCTTAATCTTAAAACCAAAGTAAAATAGAATTTAGTTACTTTTTTAAACTCTTAAGAACAAAAATATTTTGTATTTTGTATTAGAATAATTTAAAACAGATAAAGATGAAAAAATTAGGTTTGTCAATTTTTGTGTTGTTTCTGTCGTTTGGAATATTTGCTCAAAGTAGTGTAGTTGGTAAATGGAGAACCATTGACGACGATACTGGCAAAATGAAGTCTATTGTTGAAATTTATATTCAAGATGGAAAACTGTTTGGGAAAATAATAGAATTAAAGTCAGATGCCGACCCAAATAAAGTTTGTACGGAATGTACAGATTATAGGAAAGGAAAAAAAATAGTAGGAATGCAAATCATTACCGGTTTAGAGATAGATGATGATGTTTGGGAAGGTGACGATGGTATTCTTGATCCTGACAATGGGAAACTATACGATTGTAAAATTTGGGAAGAGGATGGTAAGCTTCAAGTTCGAGGATATATAGGATTTATATTCCGTACGCAAACGTGGATAAAAGCTTAATCGGTTTCTTCAAAAAACACTAATCTATTTTTCGATTTCAATGAACCTGGTTGTATTTTAATGGCCAGGTTTATATTTTTTAACTCTTTTATCTTAGAAAGCAATTCTCCAGAATTGGCATTAAAATCAGTAATCTTCAAAAAGTAATCTATGTTTTTTTGCTCTTCAATTAACACTCCATTAATCCCTTTATTTTGAACCAGCTCATATGTTGCACTACTTTCATCAATGTAATTAAAAAGGCTAAATTCTTGCTCTAATTTCGTTTTAGGGTGTAACAGCCTCAAGGGTTTGGCTTCGGTTAGTTGTAAATTTATTTTTTCATTTAGTAACCAGCCAACTCTATAAATAGGTTCTGAGCTTACAAGTCCTATAAAAAGAAAATCGAAATTTAGTGTAAGATTAATTTTTATTGATTTTGGCATAATGCAAATTAAAGCAATAATTATAGGAATGAAAAAGAAAAATGTTATTAAATAAGAACTTTAAGAGATGCTTGAGCAGCATTCTGTTCGGCCTCTTTCTTTGAAAGGCCTTTCCCTTTGGCAATTACTTTGTCGTTTAATATTACCAATGATATAAATTCAGGGTTTAGCCCTTCTGATGATTCCTGATTCGTTTTAAAGGTAATATCTTTTTTGTATTTTTGTGCCCATTCAATTAATCTGCTTTTGTAATTTGTTTCTGTTTTAAGAACCATATTAATGTCAATATGCTTGCTCATTAATTGTTTAAAAACGAATTTCTTAACGGCTTTATAACCATGGTCTAAATATATAGCTCCAATTAAGGCCTCAAAAGCATCACCTAAAATGTGTTTGTTTTTGCTAAAGTTGTGAGCGTGCGATACAATAAATTTATCGAGACCTAGAATCATTGCTAACTCACCTAACGACTGCCCATTCACTATTTTTGAGCGTGTTTGTGTAAGAAACCCTTCTTTTTGGTCAGGAAATTTAAGATATAAATATTCCGCAACAACAGCATCCAAAATGGCATCACCTAAAAATTCAAGGCGTTCATTATTAATTACTAAACCATCGGGTAATCGTAATGATGCTGATTTATGAATAAAGGCTAATTTATAAAGCTCCTCATTTCCTGGGAATAATCCAGTTATTTTCCGTAGTCCATCATGAAACGCCTTATTTGTACTAAGAAGGCGTTTTGTATGAAAAGAAAAAAAACCTTTAATCAAAATTACTTAGCAAATTTTTTAAAGATAACAGAAGCATTATGACCGCCAAATCCAAAAGTATTACTTAATGCTGCACGCACCTCGCGTTTTTGTGATTTATGCAGTGTTAAATTAAGTTTCGAATCGATATTAGGATCTGCTTCTTTATGGTTAATTGTTGGTGGAATTTCACCATGCTTAATAGCCATAATAGCAGCAATTGATTCCATTGCTCCTGCTGCTCCTAAAAGATGACCTGTCATGGACTTAGTTGAACTAATGTTCAATTTGTATGCATGCTCATCAAACACCTTTTTGATTGCTAGTGTTTCAGGAACATCTCCAACAGGTGTTGCAGTACCATGAACATTTACATAATCAATGTCTTCTGGTTTCATATTAGCATCCTCAATTGCAAGGCTCATACACCTAGCCGCTCCTAACCCCTCAGGGTGTGTAGCCGTTAAGTGATATGCATCGGCAGAAAGACCACCACCTACAACCTCAGCATAAATTTTAGCTCCACGAGCTTTTGCATGCTCTAATTCCTCAAGAATTAAACCAGCTCCACCTTCACCCATTACAAAACCATCACGTGTTTTACAAAATGGTCTGGATGCAGATTTGTACTCATCATTATTTGTAGAAAGTGCTTGCATCGAATTAAAGCCTCCAATACCCGATGCATAAATTGTTGCTTCAGAACCACCAGTTACAAAAACGTTAGCTTTGCCTAAGCGAATGTAATTTAAAGCATCAACTATTCCATTTGTTGATGATGCGCATGCCGAAACGATTCCAAAGTTTGGCCCATGAAAACCATACTTTATCGATATTTGTCCTGCAGCAATATCCGAAATCATTTTAGGGATAAAGAATGGACTGAATCTAGGGGTTCCTTCCCCTTTTCCGAACGCTATGCATTCATCTTGAAATGAAATTAATCCACCAATACCTGATGACCATATAACACCAACTCTTTCTTTATCAAGATCTTCGCCGAAATTGGCGTCCTCAATTGCTTCCTTAGCTGCAATTAATGCAAATTGAGCATATAAGTCAAGCTTACGTGCCTCTTTGCGATCAAAATACTTTGTTGGGTCATAGTTTTTAACTTCGCACGCAAATCGAGTCTTAAATTTAGACGCATCGAAACGAGTGATTTTATCGGAGCCACAAACCCCATTTTTAAGACTTTCCCATGTTTCAGATAGGTTATGTCCTAAAGGATTAATCGTTCCTATTCCAGTAACAACTACTCTTTTTAATTCCATAATGTGTCTAAATTTAAAACTCAGATTTAATTAAGTTCTTACTTAACGTTTTCTTCGATATGCGATATTGCTTCACCAACGCTAGAAATTTTTTCTGCTTGATCGTCAGGAATAGCAATATTGAATTCTTTTTCGAATTCCATAATTAGTTCTACAGTATCTAAAGAGTCAGCTCCTAAGTCATTTGTGAAGCTAGCTTCAGGAGTAACTTCGTTTTCATCAACACCTAATTTGTCAACGATAATTGCTTTAACTCTTGATGCAATGTCAGACATAATCTTAATTTTTTAGTTAACAATAAATTTAATTTAAAGAACAAACCCCTATGGGCTTGTTCCTTGAGGTCTCAAGCGGATTCGAACCGCTGTACCTGGTTTTGCAGACCAGTGCCTAACCACTCGGCCATGAGACCAAAAAAGTGAGGTGCAAATTTATAAAATTATTTATTATACAATCAAATAACGTGCACTTATTTTTATAAACTATTTAATATCAGACAAATATTTTGTCAAACTTACGCTTACATGCCCTATTTTGCCCCCTAATGGAGGGTTTATTTTAGCAACTTTTATCGTTGCAACGTCAATTTTGGGTAATTTTTTGAAAATTTTATTCAAAATTCTATCAGCAATATTTTCAAGTAAATGTGATTTTTTATCCATTTCCTCTTTTATTATTTCATAGGCAATTTGATAATTAACAGCATCGTTAATATTATCACTTACTTGTGCCTTTGAACAATCAGCTTCAAGTCGTAAATCAACCATAAATTTATTGCCTACAATCTGTTCTTCTGTAAAACAGCCATGATAAGCATAGAACTCCATTCCTTCTATCTCTATTATTCCCATTCTATTTTGCATCTTTCTTTTTCTGGGCGCAATTTATGAATTATAGACAATTAATTAAGCTTAAAACTAAAATATTATACAAAGTTTTATCGAATATAGAATGTATAGAAGCCCAAATTGTTTAGCGAAAATAAAAAAAAATGAAAGTTCTAAAATCATTTTGATAAAAAGTGTGAGAAATAAAGTAAATGCGATTATTTTTGTACACTTAAAATTTGTTTTAAATCATACATAATGAGTGAGCAATTAGAAAATAATAAATCATTGAATTTCATTGAGTCTATTATAGAGGAAGATATTAAAGCTGGGAAAAATGAATCCCGTGTTCATACGCGTTTCCCTCCTGAACCAAACGGTTATTTGCATATTGGGCATGCAAAGTCTATTTGTCTAAATTTTTCTATGGCGAAAAAATATAATGGAAAGTGTAATCTGCGTTTCGATGATACGAACCCTGTAAAAGAAGATGTGGAGTATGTTGATTCTATTATGGAGGATATTAAATGGTTAGGATTTGAATGGGATGGTGAGCCTCTTTATTCATCAGATTATTTTGAGCAGCTTTACGATTGGGCAGTAAAAATGATTAAAAACGCTAAGGCTTATATTGATGATCAAACTTCTGATGAAATTGCTTCTCAAAAGGGAACGCCTACAGTTCCAGGTCAAGAGAGTCCTTTTAGGAGTCGTTCAGTAGATGAAAACCTTGATTTGTTTAACAGAATGAAGTCCGGTGAATTTAAAGAAGGTGAGAAAATTCTTCGAGCAAAAGGTGATATGGCTTCACCAAACATGCATATGCGCGACCCAATTATGTATCGTATAATTCATAACGAACACCACCGTACAGGAAATAAATGGTGTATTTACCCAATGTACGATTTCACTCATGGACAGTCTGATTACATAGAGGGAATTACACACTCGTTATGTACTTTGGAATTTGAAAATCACCGACCACTATATAATTGGTACTTAGATCAACTTACCGATACTGATTATAGGCCTGTTCAAACAGAATTTGCACGTTTAAACCTTAGCTATACTGTAATGAGTAAGCGTAAATTATTACAGTTGGTTGAAGATAAATTAGTAAACGGATGGGACGATCCACGTATGCCAACAATTTCAGGCATGCGTCGCCGTGGGTATACTGCTGATTCAATTAAAGCATTTGCCGATAAAATTGGTGTAGCAAAAAGAGAGAATGTAATTGATGTTTCGTTATTAGAATTTTGTGTGCGCGAAGATTTAAATAAAAAAGCTGATCGTTTAATGACTGTTCTTGATCCGGTTAAATTAATTATTGTAAATTATCCGGAAGAAAAAGAAGAGATGGTTAGTGTAGATAACAATCCGGAAGATGAGACACGAGGAAAAAGAGAAATGCCGTTTTCGCGTGAAATTTATATTGAGAGAAACGACTTTATGGAAGATGCTCCCAAAAAGTTTTTCCGTTTATCTATAGATAAAGAAGTGCGCTTAAAAGGGGCATATATCATAAAAGGTGAAAACCTTGTTAAAGATGCTGATGGAAATATTACAGAAATTCATTGCACTTATGATGTTGACTCGAAAAGCGGAAGTGGTACTGAGGCAAGCCAACGAAAAGTAAAAGGTACCTTGCATTGGGTGTCGGCAAAGCATGCCGTACCAGTTCAGGTAAGACAGTACGATCGCTTGTTTAATAATGAAGATCCTGCTTCGCAAGAAGATTTTAAGACATCGTTAAATCCTGATTCTTTAACCATTGTGGAGAATTGTATGGCCGAACCTGCTATTGTAAATTTAAAATCACTAGATACAGTTCAGTTTCAAAGACAAGGCTATTTTTGTGTTGACATAGATTCAACTTCAGAGAAGATGATTTTTAACAGAACGGTTACGTTAAAAGACGGTTGGTCAAAAGTCATAAATAAGAAATAATATAATTAATTAAATGATATAAAAGAAGGTGTGCAAAAGTTAGTTTTTGGACACCCTCTTTTTAGTTGGGTTTTAATTGTTTTATGTACTCCTGTTGAGCCTCAATAGCAGCTTTTGATCCTACTACTTTAGATACATCATCAATAATCATTATCAAATAGTAGTTGTCTTCAAAATAAATTGGTTTAACAGAAAACTTCAAACATTTAGTTTCTTTTGTATTATTTGAACTGTAAAATTCTCGTATAATTTTTTGATTGTATGTGCTTTTATGTGTTGCATATGCATTCATAGCACTTAAGCGAAGTATGCACTGATTACAATAGTTGGTTTTTCCACAGTCTTTTTTTTCTTCAACCGAATAAGCACACCCAATAACCTCACCACACCTTTGATACAATAATTGTTGTTCACTTTTATTTCTAAAAATAGTTTTAAGAGGTTCATTAAAAGCTTGTAGCTTCATTTCTTTATCGAGCATTAAAATGCAACTGCTAATGTTATTAAGTAAGAGTTCAAGAAAGGTTGATGATTTTTTCAGATCTTCAAAGCGAGTATATGCTGACGTAAGTGGTTGTTTCATAATTCATAGGTTTAATGTTGGTTACCTAAAGCTACGATTATTTTGCAACAAACCAATAAATAAAAAGAGTTTTGAAAACCTCCTTCACACATTATTATTTTAGCTATATTATGATTCAATAGTTTGTTAAGGTTTTGTAACTATCAGAAAATGAGTATTTTACACAAAATTGGAAACTATGACTAACTTGCATATTATCAGCATGTTGATTTTTGTCTCACTACTGGCCCAAATAAGGCAGTTTTCAAAATATAACGTGCTATTAATAATTAATATAGCTATACATCTGTTAATTTGAAAAAAGCCAATATTTTTTGTTGCGGTTTATATTTTTTTAGACTTTAAGAAGTTGTAGCGAAATCCTAATTCTATTTGTAAGGCATTGAAGTTATCTTTCTGTAATGAATAAAACTCTTCAATTTCATCATTCGAAAACATTACTATTGCGAGTCCGTTTTGAAGAAAAATTCCCATTTTTTCACCAAGCTTAATATCAAGTCCAATAACAGGATGTATTCCTAAACCAAAGTTATTATCAACAATTTTGGTGATATTATTATTATCCTCATATACTAAGTTAATGTAGTTTGCACTTATCTCAATTAATCCATAAACACGGACTTTGCTTTTCGAATTAAAAAACAGTTTTGGAGCTAATCCAAAGCTGACATTGCTCATGCTTAATTTGTCGTTAAATGGATGCTGATCTGAATTAGCTAATTCCTGTTGCCAAGTATTGCTTTGTGTATATCCAATATTAAAAGCTAAAGTGAACGCTTTGCTCGAATTAAAATGAAGACCTAGGTTTATTGTTGAACCCCCTTCAAAAGAGGAAATTGCATAAGGATCTTCATCATATAAATTTACATGTAGTCCAAAAGGATAACTAACACCTGCAGATATAACTCCAGAAAATTTATGTTCGTACTGTGAAAAAACAGAACTTGTTGAAGCTATAATTGTGCTAACAAGAAGCAGAAAGGAAACTGTAGTCTTATTCATAAGTAAAGCTTTTACATTTTAACAATTTTATGGTGATAGTTAAAAATATTGATGTTAAAGATAAAATTATTTTGAAAAACTTTGTTTTAAAAAGAAATTGAATTGGCAGTTTTATTTAGAATTTATAAATTCTGCAATTATTTTAGGGAAATATTCGTATTCAAGCGCATGTACTTTCGAGGCTACTATTTCATATGTATCGTTTTTTAAAACCTGACATTTTGCTTGAAACAAAGTTTTTCCTTCGTCATATTCTTGATTAACAAAATGGATAGTTATTCCACTTTCTGTTTCGTTGTTTTCAACAACGGCTTTGTGTACTTTATCGCCATACATTCCTTTACCACCATATTTAGGTAATAAAGCAGGGTGAATATTAATAATTTTATTTTGATATGCTTCAATCAGATTGTTGGGTATTAACCATAGGAATCCGGCTAAAACTATTAAATCAACACTTTTTTCATTTAAGATACGAACTATTTTATCTGAATTGTAGAATTCATCTCTATTAATAACCATGGATGGAATCCCAAGCTTTTTAGCTCTCTCTAGCACAAAAGCATTTTTTTTATTTGAGAGTATCAGACTAATTTCTACATCAGATCTATTTTTAAAATAGTTAGCAATGTTTTCAACGTTTGTTCCCGATCCTGATGCAAATAGTGCAATTTTACGCATGTTTATTTTTTTTAACTATATCATATTTTTTAATCTCCTTCAACTAAGCTTTCTCAGTCTAATCAATCTCTTTCCTACAATTGTAAAACAATAAGCAAAGCTACTAAAACAAAGCCTGTTCGCTTTCTCCTGATTCGTATCCTTCGTCCACAAGTAAGTTTGTTTTTTTTGATCCTTCTACAGCTAATTGGTCAGCAATTTCGTTCCCAGGAATATTTGCATGCCCTTTAACCCACTGAAATGTTACTTTGTGTTTAGGGTATATTTTAAGAAAGCGCTGCCAAAGATCAATATTTTTTTTCTTTTTAAAGCCTTTTTTTTGCCAGCCGAACACCCAACCTTTAGTAACAGCATCTACTACATATTTTGAATCAGAATAGATTGTAACCTCACTATTACTTGCTTTAATTGATTCTAATCCTACAATTACAGCTAGTAATTCCATTCGGTTGTTGGTAGTAAGTCGATATCCTTCCGATATATCTTTGCGATAATCACCAGAAATAAGCATTGTTCCATAGCCTCCAGGTCCTGGATTTCCGCTTGCTGCTCCGTCGGTATACATAATAATATTTGCTGCCATGGTGTAAAAGTAGAGCTAAATTTTAATATTTAAATAGGGAAGACTATTTTTGTGACATAAAATGATATACAGCTTATGAAGATTGGAAATATAGAGTTGGGAGATCGTCCTGTGTTTTTTGCCCCTATGGAAGATATAAGCGACCCATCGTTTAGACGGTTGTGCAAAGAATATGGTGCTGATATGATGTATACTGAGTTTATCTCGTCAGATGGCTTAATTCGTGATGCAGAAAAGAGTTTGCGAAAATTAAATATTGCAGATTATGAGCGCCCTGTAGGTGTTCAAATATATGGTAAGCACATTGATGCTATGGTGGAGGCTGCCATGCGTTGCGAAGAGTCAAATCCTGATTTAATAGATCTTAATTTTGGCTGTCCGGTAAAACGTGTTGCTGGCAAAGGAGCAGGGGCTGGGCTTTTACAAAATCTACCTTTAATGATTGAAATTACCAAGAAAGTAGTAGAAGCCGTAAAAATACCAGTTACTGTAAAAACTCGTCTTGGTTGGGACGAAACAAGTAAACCAATTGTGGAATTGGCAGAGCAGTTACAAGATGTGGGAATTGATGCGCTTACTATACATGGGCGAACCCGAAAGCAAATGTATAGGGGTGAGGCAGATTGGACATTAATAGGCGAAGTAAAAAACAACCCTCGAATGACTATTCCAATAATTGGGAATGGAGATATTATTAACCCCGAAATAGCCAAAGAGAAGTTTGATATTTACGGAGTTGATGCTATTATGATTGGTCGTGGTGCAATTGGTAAGCCATGGATTTTTCGCGATGTAAAGCATTATCTGAATAAAGGTGAATTACTTTTGCCTTTAAATGTGCCTGAAAAAGTAGAGTTAGCTAAAAGGCATTTGAAATACTCGTTAGAGTGGAAAGGTGATATTACTGGTGTGTTTGAAATGCGACAGCATTTTTCAAATTATTTTAAAGGATTGCGCGATTTCAAAAAAACACGAATACGTTTAGTTACAGAAACTGATCCTGAGATTCTAGTGCAAATATTAAATGAGATTGCTGTTAATTGGGGCGATTGTTAAGCTATTTCTATATTCCCTTAAATCTGCAGCTCATTGATTAAAGCATTGATAGTCATCGGATGAGTAGTAAAATTAATGTGAAACATATCATATTCTATATTGCTATTAATCAACAAACTCATCCGATGACTTGGGGAAATTAGGTATTCCCTATTTGGGTTCTAGAACTAAGCGTTTTTAATATTTATATACAAAAAAACCCTACCTAAAAAAGGCAGGGGCTGCATATTGATTATTGATTTAAAAGCCTATTTTACAAGAGCTTTGCCTGTCATGTCGGCTGGTATATCAAGTCCCATAAGCGTTAATATTGTTGGAGCCACATCGGCTAAAATTCCATTTTCTACTTCTTTAACTGTATCTGAAACCACAATTAGTGGAACAGGATTTAAAGAATGAGCGGTATTTGGTGAGCCATCAGCATTTACAGCAAAGTCGGCGTTTCCATGGTCTGCAATTATCGCAACCTCGTAACCGTTGTTACGAGCGGCTTCAACCACCTCGCCAACACAAAGGTCTACATCTTTAATTGCTTTGGTAATAGCTTCGTAAATGCCTGTGTGACCTACCATATCACCATTGGCAAAATTAAGAGCAACGAAATCAACTTCACCCTTGTTAAGTTCACCCACAATTAAATCTTTTACCTCAAATGCGCTCATTTCAGGTTGAAGATCATAAGTGGCTACTTTTGGCGAATTAACTAATAGTCTTTTCTCCCCTTCAAATTCTTTTTCTCTACCGCCATTCATAAAGAATGTTACGTGGGCATATTTTTCAGTTTCAGCAATGCGAATTTGTTTTAATCCTGCTTTTGAAATAACCTCTCCAATAGTATTCTGAACGTTATTTTTAGTAAAGGCTACTTTTACGCCTTTAAAGCTTTCGTCGTAAGTAGTCATGGTAACATAATGCAAAGGCAGAGTTTTCATGTCATGTTCAGGTATATCTTGCTGTGTTAAAACAGTAGTTATCTGTCGTAAGCGGTCGGTACGGAAGTTGAAGCAAAATACCACATCATCTTTTTGAATTTTTCCTACGGGGTTGTTGTTTTGGTCAACCATTACTACCGGCTTAATAAACTCATCTGTTACACCCGCAGCATACGATTCTTCAATGGTTTTAATAACATTGCTTGATGTAGTTCCTTTACCATTTACCATTAAATCGTAACCTAATTTTATTCTTTCCCAACGCTTATCTCTATCCATAGTATAATAACGACCAATCATTGATGCAATTTTAACATTGCTACCATCAATATGGTCAACTACAGTTTTCATAAAACCTAATCCGCTTTTTGGATCAGTATCTCTACCATCCATAAGGCCATGAATAAAAACCTTATTTAAATTATAATTGGCAGTTAAATCGCCTAAGGCTAATAAATGTTTACTCATAGAGTGAACGCCACCAGGTCCAATTAATCCTACAAAATGAACGGCTTTATTGTTATCTTTTGCATAAGTAAATGCGTCAACAATGGTTTTGTTTTCAGTAATAGATTTATCCTCAATAGCTTTATTTATTTTTACAAGATCTTGATAAACTACTCTACCAGCTCCAATATTTAAGTGACCAACTTCTGAGTTTCCCATTTGTCCTTCAGGTAAGCCAACATCTTCGCCGCTAGTTAATAGCTGCGCACTCGGATAATCTCTCTCTAAACGCTCCATGTTTGGTGCTCCAACGCTATGTATTACATCAGCTTTCGATTTGTCTCCAATTCCCCATCCATCGAGGATCATTAAAAGAGCTTTTTTATGTGCCATAATATTTTTATTAATTGTCTGTTTGCAAACTATTTTGTAAAGCCGTGCAAAATTATTAATTTTTTTTAATTGCCTTAGTTTTACTTGTGAATTAAAAGATAATGCTGCTATTTAGTTTTTTTATATAAACACAATTGTCCTTCATAAGTTTAATTTAGAGGCTATGTCTGATATGTTGCATTTTTCACCTAGTTAAAACTGGGTGTTATACCATTTTAATTTCAAAGTTACTGGTATAATGCCGATGTAGAAGCAATGAATGTAATGAAATATATAGGCAAATTTGCTTCACAATTGGTATTAATCTCACCTGAAATACTAATTGTAAATTTTGGTCTCATTTTAAATTCGCTTAGGTCAGTTGTTCTGAAACTATGGCATAGAACCAAAGAAATGAACATTTTTGTTTGAATAATTTATTGAGAATATACTTTTTATAGTTTACGAACCACCATTAAACCATCTCGAACAGGAAAAACAACATTTTCAACACGATTATCGTTTTGAACTATTTTGTTAAACTTTAGCAAGCCTTGTGTGTAAGTATCATTTTCTGCTACATCTTCGTTCACTTTACCATACCACAATATATCGTCGGCAATAATAAATCCACCCGGTTTTACTTTAGCAAAAACCAAGTCGTAGTATTCAGGGTATTGTCTTTTGTCGGCATCAATAAACACTAAATCAAATTTCTCATTAATATCTGCAACTATTTCGCGAGCATCGCCAATATGAAAAGCAATTTGATTTTTATATTTGCTTTTGTTAAAAAACGATTGGGTAAAATCTTCTAACTCATCATTAATGTCAATGGTATGAATAATGCCGTCAATTGTTAAGCCTTTTGCCAAACAAAGAGTGGAATAACCAGTAAATGTTCCTAATTCTAATATGGCTGTAGGTTGAATCATGCAGCTAATCATCTCTAAAATTTTTCCTTGAATATGACCTGATACCATTTGTGGACGAAGGATTTTTAAATGAGTTTCGCGTTCTAGTTCATTTAATAAATCATCGGGTTTAGAGGAGTGATTAATTATGTATTCGTTTACCGAATCGTTAAATCGTTGCATTTTTTCTTTTTTTTGACATGAATTTTTGACAAAAATAGCTAGGCTTTTTATCAATTTCAAACCTTTATCTTATTTATTACTAGGGGCTCTGATTTTTAAAGAAAAGGAAGTGATAAAAAAGCTTGAATTTTTATTAAATATTTTTTGCAGATATGAAATTTAGATATATATTTGCAACCTCAAACGCGAGAATAGCTCAGTTGGTAGAGCACGACCTTGCCAAGGTCGGGGTCGCGGGTTCGAATCCCGTTTCCCGCTCTTTTTTGAAAAGAAGATCTTTGAATAGTTGACACGGTGGTTAAATCAGAAATGATTCCACTAACAAAAAAATGAGAAGTCTATTTTTGTATACTTCTTTTTTTTTGGTTTAACAATTCAAGCCCAGGTGGCGGAATTGGTAGACGCGCGGGACTTAAAATCCCGTGAGCAGTAATGCTCGTGCCGGTTCGAGACCGGCCCCGGGTACAAAAGCGAGAATCAGCAATGGTTCTCGCTTTTTTTGTTAAAAAAAAGTTCATATGTATTTTGTTTATGCCATAAAGAGCGAATTAAAAGATTGGATTTATGTTGGTATCTCAAATGATATTGAGCGCCGCTTAAAACAACATAATGCAGGATATAATCGTAGCACAAAACCATATCGTCCGTTCAAATTAATTTATAAGGAGCAGTTACCCGATAGAATTGCTGCTAGAGCTAGAGAAAAATATTTAAAATCGACTGTTGGAAAACGGTTTTTAAGAAGCCTGTTGTGATTGTGCCGGCCTGTCTAACTGGCTATCGCATTTAGCCAGGTAGATTCGAGACCGGCCCCGGGTACAAAAGCGAGAATCAGCAATGGTTCTCGCTTTTTTTGTTTAAAAAAGATGAGTTATTTTAATCGAGCTGTTTAATTGCGTCGTATTTGGCTTTTCGAGCCTCCCATCGTTCCCGTGCATATTCCTGCATGTCGGTAATTGTATCCTTTTCGTCAATTATTTCTAGTCCAAGTAAAGTTTCAATTATATCCTCCATAGTTACAATACCATCAAGTACGCCATATTCATCTACAACAGCAGCTAAATGTTCTTTGTTATTTAAAAGCTTTTCCCAAGCATTTATTAATACCATAGTATTTGGAATAAAAATAATCTCCCTTCTTATTTTCTTGAGTTGCATTTCGTGCTGGTCTTCGGCCAATTCCTCAAAAACCGTTTGTCTAAACACATAGCCTGTAATATTCTCATTTTTACCTGAATATACCGGAATGCGAGAGAACCGCAAGTAGTCTTTGTTTTTCAAAAATTCCTTTAATGGTAAATTTTCATCGGCGCTAGACACAACTACTCTTGGTGTCATTACCTCTGTAACTTTCACGTTTTTAAGTAAAAGAACATTCTGTATTATCTTGTTTTCTTTTTCAGTAAAGACACCTTCGCTTGTTCCAATGCTAGCCATGGCCGAAATTTCTTCGCGACTTGTTGATTTTTCATGTTGGCTTTTAGAAATTGCTTTTGTAATAAATGATGACATTACAACCAAAGGGTAGGTAACTATTAGCATGCCTTTGATTGTATAAAAGGAAGGTTTTGCTAACTTTTTCCAGAACTTTGCCCCAATGGTTTTTGGAATAATTTCTGTTATTACTAATATTAATATTGTAAGTACAGCCGATACAATTCCAAATGAAGCTTCGCCAAATACTTTTATAGCTTGAGCTCCTACGCCTGCAGCGCCAATGGTATGAGCAACGGTATTTAATGAAAGAATAGCAGAAAGAGGCTTGTCGATATTTGTTTTAAGATTATTAAATGATTTTGCCCATTGGCAACCAGACCTTTGCTTTACAAAAAGAAAAGACTGAGGAGTTGACAGCAGAACGGCCTCCATTATGGAACAGATAAAAGAAACTATTAAGGCTAAAAACAAATAAAATAAAAGTAGAATCATATTAATATTTATGAAATGGATGAAATGATGTATTCTCTCTATCTTTTAATAAAAAATCATTTATCAAGACCATGTCGCTACAACCCCGTCAGCTTTTTAATTTCATTTAGCTTGCTTAAGGCTTCCATTGGGGTTAGGTTATTAATGTCTAGGTTTTTTATTTCATCACGAATTTGTTTCAATACGGGATC
>JAUXEM010000088.1 GCA_030620515.1 Salinivirgaceae bacterium | reverse complement strand
GGAATTGTGGTTTACCACAAATCAAGTGAAACGAAGATTTGTTAAACTTACAATTGCTCAGTCGATTGAGCTAATTATCGATAGATAATCGCTCAATTTGGGTTAAAGTCTCACTGATTTACAAAGCATTATTTTGCTTTTGCATAATTTCTTTTAAATCGCATTTGCTAGCACAGCCATCACAGCCACTATCACACGCATTACTATTATTTGCAAAACTGTTGTATACCTTACGCCCCAACAAAAAGAAGGCAAAAGCCACAATAAGTATTGTCAATATGTTATATATAACATTCTCCATAGTATATACTTATACAAATAAAGAGCCAATTTGATTAACTAAAAATGATAATATCCAAGCTACAGCTGTAGTATAAACAACCATAAACATGGCCCATTTCCAACTACTAGCCTCTTTAGCAATTGCAGACACTACACCAACGCATGGTGAATAAATTAAAACAAATATTAAAAATGACAATGCAGTAATTGGGTTAAAAACAGCTTGTCCTTTCTTTTCACCTTGCTCATATTTCATTTCTTGTAGTTCTGTAACTAATCCTTGTTCATCGTTTTCACTAGTTTGCAGCATTACTCCAAGCGTACCAACCACAACCTCTTTTGCAGCTATACCAGAAAGTAAAGCAATTCCCATTCGCCATTCAAATCCTAATGGAGTAATAGCAGGTTCAATAAAATGTCCTAAATCACCAAGATAAGATTCTTCAAGTTGTTCACTTTTCATCTCATCTTCAACCAATAGCAACCTATTTTGTAAAAGCACCACTTTATTTGTATCAGCCTCCAAATTAATTTGCTCTGTCAACACTACTATTTTATTCTTATACAAGTCACTAGAACTGCTTGTTTGTGGAAAATAACCCAAGGCCCAAATAATAACAACTGCAATTAATATTACACCACCCACCTTTTTTACATACTGAGCCGATTTATCCCACATATGCTTTATTGTAGATTTTGCAGAAGGCACACGATATGGTGGTAACTCCATTACAAAGGGCGTCTCCTTTGTTTTAAACAAAGTTTTATTAAATAAATGAGCCGTTAAAACAGCCAAAATAATTCCAAGCGAATACAAACTAATAAGAACCAATGTAGGATGATTTGGAAAAAACGCTGCTATAAACAGTATATATACCGGTAAGCGTGCACTACACGACATAAACGGAGTAATTAGCATGGTTAGTATTCTATCGTTACGATTACGGATGGTTCTTGTAGCCATAATTGCCGGTACATTACATCCAAAACCCATAATTAACGGAATAAACGATCTACCATGCAGCCCAATTTTATGCATTAGTTTATCCATCATAAAAGCAGCACGAGCCATGTAGCCTGTGTCCTCCATAAAAGAGATGAAAAAGAACAATATTAATATATTGGGTAAAAATACAAATACACTACCAACACCACTAATTATACCATCGGTAATTAAATCGTTAAACATACCCTCTGGTAGCGTTTGCTTAACAAACGAGTTTATAAATGATATTCCTGCATCAATCCAACCCATAGGATAACTGCCAATTTTAAAAGTAGCAAAAAACATTAAAAACATGAACCCAATAAAAATTGGGAATCCTAAGCTATTATGAGTAAGTATTTTATCGATAGCATTAGTATGCTTCCTTCGCTTTCCTGAGCCATTTTTTAAAGTTTCTTTAAGTGCTCCGTTAATAAAACCGTATTTGGCATCAGTAACTACTGCATCGCTACCTTCGCTAAACAGCTTCTCAATTCTATCAATCTCTAAATAAGCAGTTTTAAGTATCGCATTTGCCGTATCGTGCTTAGACACAAATCTAATAGCTTGCTTATCTTGTTCTAAAAGTTTAACAGCTAAAAACCGTGGCGACATTTTTACACGCACCTGATGAACATTCTTTATATCCTCTCTAATCTTTTTAATAGACTGTTCTACTTCTTTTCCATAATTTATATGAATGTGGCGAACAATAGGATCACGGTTCTCATAAACATCAATTACTTTATCGAACAGTTGAGCTATGCCTTTCCCTTTTGTAGCTACTGTTGGTATAATAGGGATACCCAATAGTTTTGCTAAGGTTTCTATTTCAAGAACCGTTCCCGATTTTTCAATATCATCATACATATTTAAGGCTATAACTACCTTAATATCCATATCGATAAGTTGGGTTGTGAGATAAAGATTTCGTTCCAGATTAGTAGCATCAATTACATTTACAACAATATCAGGATGCTGCTGAAATATATATTTGCGCACATAAAGCTCTTCAGGTGAATATGCGGTTAAAGAATATGTGCCTGGTAAGTCGAACAAATTAAACTGATAACCACTTTGTTTATAGCTTGCCTGCTTAGCATCTACAGTAACTCCACTATAATTACCTACATGTTCTTTTGATCCGGAGGCAAAATTAAATAAGGATGTTTTACCACAATTAGGGTTTCCAACAAAGGCAACACTTAATTTTTTGCGTTGCTTATTTGCACTAATCTTAAGTGTTTCATCATCTATTATACCTTCGTACTGAAGTTCAGGAATTACGGCAGCTTGCTGTGGGGTTATAACCTCAATAAGGCGTGCTTCATTTTTACGCAGAGACACATGATAACCCATTATATTATACTCAATGGGTCCACGAAAAGGAGCGCTTTTTATAACTTCCACAAGTTGTCCTTTAACAAAGCCCATTTCCATAATACGCTTTTGAAAAGAACCGTGTCCTTTTACTTTAACAATTACCGCTTTTGTACCTGTTGTTAAATCTGCTAAATTCATTATTTTGCATCTTATTCTGCACCGAAATATTTTAGTAGGGAGCAAAATTAATTAAAATTTTTAATTTAGACTCATTTTAAATAACATTTGTATTACGTTTATATCTTAAAATGAGATTTGTAATTAGAACACCTAAAATAAAGGTTTGGCAGTATTTTTGACAACATATGCGCATATAATTATCAAATTGCTATATTGCAACAGAAAGAAAGCATAATATGGAAGATGATTTATTTGATAAATTAAAAAATATTTCAGGAAAATTTCCTGAAAAACTAAATATTTTGGAAGAACAAATTGATATTAAACTTCAGTTAGATTACTTTAAATGTTCGAAGAAAGTAAAGTTGGCGGCTAAAAAGATAAACGAGGATCTTAAACTTGAAAACATACCCGAATTAAGCAATGAAGAACTTTCTATTGAAGATAAAAAAGAAATTCTAGTTAAAATTGCATCCATAGACGATCCGAAAGCTTACAGAATTATTGAGCAATACACAAAGAAGCCTGCCAAAGAGCTTCATCATTGGTCGTTACTTGCTTTACAAGAGAGTAAAATGCTTATTGAAAGTTCTTTAATGGACGAAAACCAAGTATTTATATCCACAGGATTAGGTGGTCGTGGTAATATGTTGCGGTATTTTATTGTACTTGTTGGCAACAACATTGAAGAATATCAGGAGTTTCAACAAACGATGATTCAATCGGAATTTGATTTTGCTTTAAAAAATAATAGCTCTGAATTAGAATTAGTAGAATTCAAAGAAAAGTATGCATTAATGACTGCCTTAATTCCATTTGAAATAAATTTTCAACAAGTTTTTAGAGCAGCCTTGGAAGAATGCAATCAATATGGCAGCTTTTTGAAACCAAATTTCTTAGTAACAAATGTGAAAAAACTATCCTTATCGGAGATTAAAGATATAGTTGAGAATAATAAAATGCCCGATACGGAACAATTTAAAGAATTAGGATTTGAAGAAGGTAACGATGAAGAATAAAATAAATATTGCATTACAAGTACTACCAAGAGCTGAGGGTAAAGATAGTTATAAATTAGTTGACAAAGCTATTGAGCTTATACAAGCTTCTGGTGTAAAATATAAGGTTTGCCCATTTGAAACAGTAATGGAAGGAACATATGATGAATTAATGGCGATTGTAAAAAAAGTACATGAAGTTTGCTACCAAGAAGGTACCGAAAGTATGATGACCTATATTAAAATTCAAACAAACGCCAATAAGGAAGTAACAATTGCAGATAAATTAGAGAAATACGAATAGCCAAAAATTCAAAATATGGTTAAACATATTGTAATGTGGAAGCTCAAAGATGAGCACAAAGGAACAGACAAAAATAAATTAGCTGAAGAATTGAAATTAAAGCTAATGGCATTAAAAAACTCAATTTCAGAAATTATTCATATTCAAGTTGGAATAAATGCTATTCATTTTGACAAAAACGCAGATGTGATTCTAATTTGTGATTTCAACAATTTTGACGATTTAGCCAAATACGCAATTCACCCCGAACATGCTAAAGTTGGCGCATTTGTAAAACAAATTGTTGTAGATAGATTGGCTGTAGATTATGAATACTAGAGGTTAAATAAAATAATTTAATTGCTATTTTACGTATTCAAAAAATAACAAGGTATGCTTTTCTAAGAATTCCAAACAGAACTATTATAATATAAATTGGTCGGATTTACCGACCAAATATTCTATTTTTCTTTTAAATCTTCGAATTCAACGTTTGTAAATTCAGTTGATTTATGCTCTACAGGCTCTAATTCTGGTTGGTTTTTCTTAATATAATCAACCACATCAGTTAATCCTTCGGCAAATTTATCAAAATCTTCTTTGTATAAAAATAACTTATGCTTCTCAAAATGAAACTTCCCATCTTGATCAAATCTTTTCTTACTCTCAGTAATGGTTAAATAATAATCATTCCTTTTTGTTGCCTTAACATCAAAAAAATAAGTGCGCTTACCAGCCCTTACTGCCTTTGAAAAAATCTCTTCCCTTTCTTTTCCGTTATCTTTCTTTGCAAATCCTTCCATTACTAATATTCATTTTGATTTAAACTGCGTTGGCAAAAATATAAAATATTCCTAAATATACTTTTTTTTAACACAAAATAACAAGCACAAATTAAATTTTATTTAGCATCGTTAAAATAAATTCAAATAAAGGTGTATTCACCCAAAAAAAATCTAATTTTGCCGACAGAATTAATAATAGAAATTAACGCTCTTTGTTAGGATGATTAGTAGACGGTTGCTGAGAATAAAAGTACTTCATATTTTATATTCTTATATAAATAGTAGTGAGGATAGTATTAAGAAGTATGAAAAAGATCTTGATTTTAGTATTGAGAAGTCTTATGATTTGTATCACCTATTTTTTATTCTTTTAATAGATGTAAAAGAATATGCGTTAAATCGCATTGAACTTGCCAAAAACAAGCATGTTCCCTCAAAAAAAGATTTAAATCCTAATTTACGATTTATTGAAAATAAAGCTATTTCCCAAATAGAAAATTCAAGTCGTTTAATGAGTCATGCCGAAAACAATAAGCTTAACTGGGTAAAACATCCCGAACTTATTAAAAATGTGTATGAGAGTTTATTAAATTCAGTAGCTTATGATGAATATATGAATTCTACTGATTGCTCATTTAAAGCAGACAAAGAGTTTGTTATCCTTTTTTTCTCAGACTATTTAGTGAATTCCGATTTATTATATCAAGTACTAGAGGAGCATTCCATTTTTTGGAATGATGATATTGAATTTGTTCTTGGAATGAATATTAAAACCATTGAGAAAACAAAAGAAAAAGACGAACGAGTGTCAGTTTTCAATTTGTTTAAAAACGATGAGGATAGGGAGTTTGCAAAAAAACTATTCCGATTAGTTTCCGTTAAACATTCAGAATATTCGCAGCTTATTCAAAAGAATATAAAAAATTGGGATGTAGACAGAATTGCTCAAATGGATTTACTAGTTATGGAAATGGCAGTAACCGAAATTCTTCATTTCCCAAGTATTCCTGTAAAAGTGTCATTTAATGAATACATTGAACTGGCAAAATTCTATAGTACTGACAAAAGTAGTTACTTTATTAATGGCGTACTCGATAAAATAATAAACCAGCTGAAAGAAGATGGTCGCATTATTAAAGCAGGACGAGGGTTAAAAGAATAACTAATTCTGTAACTTTTTATGGAACAGATTTTGTATTGCATTAACCTAGTTTAAAAATAAAAAAAATAAAATGTATAAAATAATTAAATCTATTGTAGTTTTAATTGCAGTTGCAATAGTAAGTAGTTGTACTAACTCAAATAATTCAAAGGAAATTACTTCTGATTTAATACACAACCCAATTACAGCAAGTGGGAAAAAATCGGATAATAATCTGCCATCAATACAGTTTAATAAAGAAATTCACGATTTTGGAATAATTATACAAGGAGAAAATGTACAGCATCTTTTTAAATTTAAAAACACAGGAAAAACCAATTTAATTATAAAAGATGCTACAGCTAGCTGTGGCTGTACCGTTCCTTCGTTTTCGAGAGAGCCAATTGGGCCAGGTGAAGATGGTGAAATTGAAGTTATTTTTAATAGTGCCAACAGAACGGGTAGGCAAACAAAAACGATTAATGTTTGGAGCAATACTCAACCGAATCAAACCAAGCTAAGAATTGAATGTGAAATAGTAGTACGCAAATAAATATAAAAATAGAAATAATGAATTTATCAAGTATTTTTTTAATGATGCCTCAAGGAGGTGAAGGAGGTAGCTCAATGACACAATTACTTCCATTAGTTGCTGTTGTATTTATCTTTTACTTCTTCATGATTCGTCCACAAATGAAAAAACAGAAAGAAGTTAAACAATTTCGCGAGTCATTAGGCAAAGGCGACAAAGTATTAACTGTTGGTGGTATTTATGGCAAAATAATTGAAACTAAAGATACATCAGTAATTCTTGAAATTGCGGATGGTATTCGTATTAAAGTTGATAAAACAGGTTTAGTTAAAGATAACTCTGATTTAAACGCAAATACTAAGTAGTGTTTGTCTATAAAGTCCAACTGCTACGTTGTTGCTCAAAATCAAAATTCTCATCCACGATAGTAATCGGGACTGCGATTTAAATTTTTAACACGCCCTGCCCGACAATGTTATTTAGGCGGGCTTGCATTTGAACTTTCTATTTCAAACACCTGACTTTATGAACATACTTTAAGTAATTATAATTACTTAAAGTAAGCCCAGCTATTTTTTTTCAATTTCAGTAAGTGCAGTATGTTTTTATTTGTACTTTTGAAATTAATAAAAATAACTGGGCTTTTTTGTAGCCTTTTGTAATTTAATAGTCTAAAAAAAAATAGCTTGAATAAGTTCTCGTATCAAAACATAAAAGAATTAATTAATAAAAGATTCTTATCTAAAATTGATAGAAAGATTCTTATTTATTTAATTTTCGTAGCTTTTTCAACAGTATTTTGGTTTTTAAACAAGCTAGGGAATGAATTTAACAGTACTATAAATTACCCTGTTAGGTATGCTAATCTCCCAAGCAATAAGGCATTAGTATCTGAGCTTCCTCAAAAACTTAAACTACAAGTAATAGCACCCGGGTATTCGTTATTAAAATATAAATTAAGCCCAGTACCTTTTCCAGTTGTTATAAACCTTAACGATTACGCAAAACAAATAAGTGGTGAAAATGTAGAGAAATTTACTATTCATACACGTCAAATTAAATCAGACATAAATCAACAACTTGGAAAAGATATTAATTTACTAGATGTTTTACCTGATACCATTACTTTTCATTTTGATAACGTAATAAACAAAAAGATAGCGCTTGCCCCAAACGTAACTCTTAAATTTGCACCACAATGCATGCTCGATGGTGAAATTAGTTTTATACCCGATTCTGTGGTTGTTAGCGGACCAGAATTTATTTTAGATACATTAAAATGTATTTACACAAAAAAGCAAAAGTTCAAAGGACTTAATAAACCTATAGAAAGAAATGTAAGTTTGAGAGAAATTGATAACTTAAGCTTCGCCAATAAAAAGGTAAATATGAAACTACCTGTTTCGAAATTTACCGAAGCAAATATTCTAATTCCAATAATTCCTATTAATGTACCCGATTCATTACTACTTATAACATTCCCTCATAAAGCAAAGGTTAGTTATTTAGTTTCACTTGCAAATTATGATAAAATAAACGAGCTCAATTTCCGATTAGAGGTAGATTATTTGGAAATTAAAAAACTGCTTGGTCAAAAACTTTCTGTTAACCTTAAGCATAACACAGATAATGTTAGTTCAGTTTCGTTTACTCCTACCATTGTTGAATATATTATAGAAAATAAAAATGATTAAGGTTGGGCTTACCGGTGGCATAGGAAGTGGCAAAACACACATAGCTGAATATTTTAAAAAACTAGGAGTCCCAGTATATAACTCTGATGCTAGAGGCAAATATTTAATGGATAATGATGTTTCTGTTATAAAAAAACTTATTACAAGCTTTGGAAAACAAACTTATTTAAATAAAAAGCTAAACAGAACCTATATAGCAAAAATAGTTTTTAACGATAAAGAGAAGCTTACTGCTATTAATAATATTGTGCATCCAGCAGTGCAATCTGATTTTGAAAACTGGTGCAAGACTAAAAGCAAATTCCCATACATTATTAAAGAAGCTGCAATACTAATAGAAAGTAAGGCTCTTAAAAACCTCGATTATTTAATTGTAGTTAGGGCTCCTAAAAAAGTAAGAATCGAGCGAGTTATGCAACGTGACAAATTGTCAAATACAGAAGTTGAGAATCGTATTGCAAACCAAATAAGTGATGATGAAAGGATAAGATATGCAAATTTTATAATAGATAATGATGGCACTATGCTTGTAGAACAGCAAGTTGATAAAATTGATAGAAAATTAAACAAAATACAAATAATAAATGAGTTTAGGTAAATGGATTGCTGGCGGATTAGGCTGGGCTGTTTTTGGACCAATTGGAGGTATTGTAGGTTTTTTAGTAGGGTCTGCTATTGAAGGAGGAACAAATAATTTAGGAAAAGGAAAAAGTAGTAGGGCAACTACCCGAGGTGACTTTATGGTAAGCTTAATAGTACTTACTGCAGCTGTAATGAAAGCCGATGGAAAAGTTAAAAAAGCAGAATTAGACTTTGTTAAGCAATATTTCTTACGTTCGTTTGGAAAAGATGCTGCCAACGATGCTATAAAAATGCTGCGCGATGTACTAAAAAAGGAAATTCCGCTAAGCGACGTAAGTCGTCAAATTGGACAAAACTTAGACTATTCATCAAAACTTCAACTACTGCACTACTTATTTGGTATTTCAAGTGCCGATGGAGTTACCAATCGAAAAGAAGTAGAACTAATAATGGCTATATCAAATTATATGAGTATTAAAACATCTGATTTTAATTCCATAAAATCGATGTTTTATAGTGACACACATGTAGCTTATAGCATATTAGGCATTTCTTCAGACGCAACCGAGGATGAAATCAAAAAAGCGTATAAAAAAATGGCTGTCGAGTATCATCCCGATAAGGTTTCTTATTTAGGAGAGGATGTGCAAAACTCAGCTAAAGAAAAATTTCAGAAAATTAGTACAGCATATGAATCCATAAAAAAAGATCGTGGTTTTGTATAGTCTTAACAAGAAAACTCCACTAATTTCGTTATTCATGTATCTTAATTAGTCATTTGCTAAACAAACTACTGATTATAAATGCTTTGAAAGCCGCATTAATGTAGCTTTCTTATAAAATAGTGAATTTTATTGTAAACCCTAAGTAGAAATAAAATATAAGCTGTCAAATAACAGACAATATCCATTTTGTTTTTAGTATTCGATTCCTATTTTTAAGGTTACTATAAAAAGGGAAAGTTTTATATCACTTTGGGATAAAATAATAATCATTATACTATATTTGCGTGCAAACTTTAAAAATTGATTTATGTTGAAGGACATTCTAGCAATTTCGGGACAACCCGGTCTATATAAACTAGTATCGAACACTAAGAATGGTATCATTGTAGAAAACCTTGAAACCAAGAAAAGAACACCTTCTTATGCTACCGCTAAGGTAAGTGCTTTAGAAGATATTGCCATTTATACTGAAGATGGAGATGATAAGCCTTTAAATGAAGTGCTTTTAAAAATGAAGGAGAAAGAAGGTGGTAAACCAACTTTAAGTCATAAATCAGGAAATAATGAGCTAAAAGCTTATTTTGATGAGATAATGGCTGATTACGATAAGGAAAGAGTATATATTTCTGACATTAAAAAAGTAATTCAATGGTATAATATTCTTCAAGCTGTAGATATGTTAGATATTATTGAGGTAAAAGAAGAAGAAAAAGAAGAAGAGAATAATTCTGAAAAAGATAAAAAAGCAGAATAATTTTATTTATTAAAATATTTAAGAAGTATGATGAATGGCATCATACTTTTTTTTTATACAATTAAACTAAGTATAATCCTTTTTCGTACCTTAAACGGCTAAACAATAAGATGTAATTCTAATGGATAGAAAGCTAACAAGAAATTTTGTTTCTAAAGACCTAAATATTAATTCGTTTGATATTTTAAAACCATATTTTAGCAATTTAACAAGTCGCGAATTAAGAACTGGTAAGCAAATATGGCAATGGTTACTAGACAAAAGTGAGCTGGAGTCGATATTAAGTGAAGACTTAGCTTGGCGTTACATTAAAATGAATTGCGATACAAGCAATAAAGAATTAGCTGATAGTTTCAATTTATTTGTAGCTGAAATAGAACCTAAAATTGCTATTGAATGGAATGAATTGAACAAAATATTTATTCAGCCTGATGTTTTAAGATTAGTAGATGTTACTAAACTTTTTACCATAATTCGTGAGGTAAAAAAAGACATAGATATTTTTAGAGAAGAGAATGTTCCTTTGGAAGCTGAATTACAACAAATGGAGCAAGAATACGGAATGATTGCTTCTAAAATGAATGTTAATTTCGATGAAAAAGAATTAACACTACAGCAAGCGGCTAACTATTTAAAAGAAACGAATAGAGTTGTACGTGAACAGGTTTATCATAAAATTAATAAACGAAGACTCAATGATTCAGACACTATAAATAAACTGTTATCTAGCTTAATTGAGTTAAGAACTAGAATAGCCAAAAATGCTGGTTATACTAATTTTCGCGACTATAAGTTTAAAGCTATGGGCAGGTTCGATTACAGTGCTGATGATTGCAAGCAGTTTCACTCATCTATAGCTAAAGTTGTTTCTCCGTTAGCAAACAACATTATTGACAAAAGAAAACAAACACTGGGTTACGAAAATATTCGACCATGGGATTTAGATGTTGATCCTGATATGAAAAATCCATTGCAGCCTTTTAATACTACCGATGAGTTAATTAAAAATACAATATGGTGTTTTCGCGATTTAGAACCTGAGTTTGGGATTTACTTGAATGAAATGAAACGGGAAGGTTTTTTAGATTTGGATTCAAGAAAAAATAAAGCACCAGGTGGTTTTAATTACCCTCTGCACGAAAGTAATATTCCATTTATTTACATGAATGCTACAGGTAACATGCGCGACATGATTACCATGCTACATGAAGGCGGACATGCCATTCATTCGTTTCTTACGGCTGAATTAGAATTAGTTGATTTTAAAGATACCCCAGCTGAAATTGCTGAACTGGCATCCATGACAATGGAACTAATTACCATGGATCATTGGGATTATTTTTTCGATAACGAAGAGGAGCTAAAAAGAGCAAAAAGGACTCATTTAGAAGATGTTATTAGTGTATTACCTTGGGTTGCCACTGTAGATAAATTTCAGCATTTCCTTTATGAAAACCCTAAGCATACCGCTGAAGAAAGAACCGAAGCTTGGCTGAAAATAACGAATGAATTTAGCTGCCCATTAGTTGATTACACCGGAATAGAAGAATATAAAGCCAATCAATGGCAGAAACAATTGCATATTTTTGAAGTGCCATTCTACTATATTGAATATGGCATTGCTCAACTTGGTGCTATTGCTATATGGAAAAACTATAAAGAAAATCCTAAAAAAGCATTGGAGCAGTATAAAGCTGCATTAAAAATGGGGCACACCTCACCACTACCTAATACATACAAAGCAGCAGGTATTGATTTTAATTTTTCGGAAGAATACATTAAGGAATTAATGGATTTTGTAAAAGAAGAATTAGACAATTTGTAAGCATTTTCAAAAATTCTATATATAGTTTCTTAAAAAGAATAAGTGAAGTTGGATAAATTTCTACTTCAATTTACCATCTCGTTTAAATATATCAATAATTCTACTGTCATTTCTATTATCTGGTATTGGCTCATCTACAACACTTGCAGGATAACCCAACTCTACTTTTAATATTCCATCCGATTCTGCTAATATTGGACTAGCCACTACCCAATTAACTATTTGCGAAGAGTACTCAGGCCAGAAATAACCTGTATAAATTATTTCATTATTTGCTTTTACTGCAAATGGGGCAAAATGCACTTTTAATCCATCAATTCCAAAAAGGCTTTTTGCCTCATATTCAATTTTAAATACGTGGGTTAATGAATTATAGGAAAGTATTTGCTTGTACTTTAATAAAGGATCTTCGTTACATACAACGCTCGATTCAACTATCTTGCTTGGGGTACCTACCGTTTCAAAAGATTCTATTAAAAAAATTTCCACTTCACCAACAACAGGTTTCGCAGTATTATTATCACTTGAACAAGAAAATGTGACCAATGCAAGCAATAAAACACAAATAGTTAGGTAATTAGTTTTCATAAGAGTTAGTTGTATTGGTTTCCAAAAAGACGACACTCCGTGTTTTAAGGTTGCGTTAAAAATCAGAGACTAGTATTATGCGGACACCCAAATTCGCATAAGGATTGCTTCACTTCGTTCGCAAAGACCAAGCCCGTGAGTCTTTCCGAACCTGCCTTGTTGTTATACATACAAGAGCGAAGGAATCTCAACTATCAAAGCACGCTTGATTTGACTCTAGTATTCTTTAGGCTCCTCAAAATTATCAATTACCCTGAAAGCACCTTCAGCTAAAGCTTCCATCTCATTTTCGCCAGCATAAATGTGAAACTCAGTTAAGCAACCTACATATTCCTTCAAATCATTGTTAAACTTGTCATTATATGCTATTCCACCTGTAATAATAATGGCTTGTGCTTTCCCCTTAGATGCAGCAAAATAAGCTCCTAATTCTTTCGCTACTTGATAAACAAAGGCTTCGTAAATTAATTTTGCCTTTGCATCTCCAGACTTAACCCTTTTAATTATTTCAGATACCTCTTCAGTACCTAAATATGCTTTTAATCCACTATTTTTAGAGAGTTTAGCTTTTACCTCATCTTCACGTAACGAGTAACATAGTTTCATAACTCCACGCAGTGGCAAAGCTCCTGCCCTGTTTGGTGAGAATGGTCCCATGCCCATTAATGCATCATTTACATCTAAAAGCTTGCCACCTTGCACTAAGGATATAGAAATACCGCCACCCAAATGAGCAATTACATAATTCGTTTTCTCAAAAGGAATATTTTGTAATTTGGCAATTTTTCTGGCTGTAATCTTCATATTTAATGGATGCCCCCTTCCCACTCTCTTTATTTCAGGCACCCCTGATATTTCAGCAATAGGCATCATGTTACCTGACGAAACAGGATCTACCGTGTAAGATTCTACCAAATTGAAATCGCTTTTTAATTTATGTGCCAATAAACTACCTAAATTTGAGGCATGCTCACCATAAGTGCCTTCAAAGGCATCTTTCAGAAAGGCATCATTTATTCTATATGTTCCACCTGATAATGGTTTAACAATGCCTCCTCGACCAACAATTCCAACAATTTTAATATCTGAATTGGCTAACTCACTTTGCAGAAATTTCTTAATGTGCTTTAAACGATAATCCAACTGGTCGCTAATTCTATGAAATTTATCAAGCTCAGCTTGTACATGTCTTATTGATTCTGTTTGTAATTCACCACCGCGATTATATAAGGCAACTTTAGTAGAAGTTGAACCCGGATTTATTACTATTACAGCTTCGTTATTATTCATATTTTGCTAATTAAAAATTCATACCTTTATATCAACAGTTCGTTAAATATTTATATCTAGCTGCTAATAAGAATATTACACAGAATTCGAAATTCAGTCTAACATGCATATTATCAGCATGTTATTCG
>JAUXEM010000064.1 GCA_030620515.1 Salinivirgaceae bacterium | reverse complement strand
TATCACAAATTGAGTGAAACGAAGATTTGTGAAACTTACAATTGCTCAGTCGATTGAGTGAATTAGCGATAGCAAATCGCTCCATTTGGGTTTTAAACAGAAATAAGATTGTATAATTAAAATTGAGAATGAAATACGATATTGTAATTATAGGGGGAAACCCAGCTGGAGGTGCAGCTGCTGTAGCGGCAAAGAAACTTCACAAAAATAAATCGGTACTAATAATAAGAAAAGAACCACAGTCGCTAATACCTTGTGGAATACCATATGTATTTGGCACTTTAAAAAACATTGACGATAATATTAAAAATATTGAACCTGCAAAAAAACTAGGTATAGAGTTTCTTATTGACGAAGTACTTGCTATTAATAGTGAGAATAAATGTTTAACTCTAAAAAACAATAATGAAATAACTTTCGATAAACTAATTATTGCAACTGGTTCTACCCCATTTTCACCTCCAATTAAAGGCAACGATCTTGACGGTGTATATACCATAAAAAAACAGATCGAATATATTAAATCAATTATTCAGCCGCTTAAAAATGCTGAAAACATAGTAATTGTAGGAGCTGGCTTTATTGGACTCGAAATGAGCGATGAATTGGTAAAAGTTTGTAAAAAAGTAACACTAATTGAATCAATGGGATCAGTTTTGCCCTTAGCTTTTGATAGTGACATGACAATTCCTGTAGCTGAAGTATTATCGAAGCATGGGGTGCAAATTAGAACCAATACTATGGTTGATGAAATTTTGGGGGACAATGGCAAAGTTTCAGGTGTAAAGCTAAAAAATGGCGAAGTAATTAAAGCCGATAAAGTAATATTAGCCATTGGCTATAAACCAAATACACACTTGGCACAAAATAGCGGTATAGATATTGGCATTTATGGTGGAATAGTAAGCGATGAATATTTACGAACCAATAAACCCGACATTTTTGCGGTAGGTGATTGTGTTGAGCATAGAGATTTTTTCACACGTAAACAATCCAAATTAATGCTAGCATCAACTGCTGCTTCCGAAGCTCGTATTGCAGGAATGAATCTTTTCGACCTTAGAGTTATTAGACAAACAAAAGGAAGCATTGCTATATTTTCATCTTCTCTTCATGAAATATCAATGGGTGCTGCCGGATTAACTGAAAAACAAGCGCTTGATGAAGGCTTTGATATTATTGTTGGACAAAGCAAGGGCTTTGATCACCACCCAGCTAAGTTGGAAAACACATCGGTACAAAAAGTGAAAATGATTTTCTCAAAAAGTAGTGGTGTAATACTTGGTGCGCAAATAACAGGAGGACCATCAACAGGCGAAATGATAAATATATTAGGATTAGCTATCCAAAAATATATGACAGCTCCAGAGCTAGCTACTATGCAATATGGTACTCAACCAATGCTAACTGCCGGGCCAGGCGATTATCCTATTGTAATTGCAGCTATGAATGCAGTAGCTCAAACGTGCCATGTAAGTGAATAATTATTATTGGTTAAGAATAATTAGGATAAAAAAATAAAGATATGAAGGAAATAACTATTTTAAGTGGGAAAGGCGGAACAGGAAAAACCAGTATAACTGCTGCATTAGCTTCAATAGCCAAAAATACTGTTTTCTGCGACAATGATGTTGACGCTGCCGATTTACATTTAATTCTGCATCCTGAAATTAAAGAAAAACATATATATGAAGGAGCATGGGTGGCTGAAATTAATGAAGAACAATGCAATAATTGTGGAATCTGCTTTACTCATTGTCGCTTTGATGCTATTCATGATATAAACTCACAATATACTATTAATCCGTTGCAATGTGAGGGCTGTCGCTTATGCGAACGAGTTTGTCCTAGCAACGCTATTATTTCAGAAAGAAGCCTGAATAATACTTGGTACGTTTCAGATACCAGGTTTGGTAAAATGGTACATGCAACGATGGGACCTGGCGAAGAAAATTCGGGTAAGCTTGTTAGTGAAATACGCAGAAAGGCTCGCGAAATTGCCTCAAAAACAAATGCTGATTTTATTTTGAACGATGGTCCTCCAGGAATTGGTTGTACGGCAATATCGTCAATAACCGGTACCAATAGTGTTTTATTGGTAATTGAACCAACGCTATCGGGCTTACATGATATTAAAAGACTGATAGAGTTAGTACGTACGTTTAAAATACCAATGAATGCTATTATAAATAAAAGTGATATTAATACTGAAGTAACAAAGAAAATAGAAGAGTATTTGAAAAACAATGTGATACGTTTATTGGCAAAAATACCTTTTAACGAAACCTTTGTTGATGCCATGATAAAAGGACAATCAATTATTGAATACGCTCCCGATTCTGAAATTTCGCAAGCTTTAAAATATATTTGGAGTGAGATTTCAAAAGAAGAAAATGAAAAAACATTTCATCTAGTTACCAATGAATAGCTACAATAATTATGGCGAAAACAAAGAAGTTTGAAAATCGCATTTTTGAATACGAGCAATGGTTTATTAATAATGCCTTTGCTTTTAAATCGGAACTAATGGACATAGAAAGGTTAATACCCTCAAAAGGTCGAGGAATAGAAGTGGATATTGAAAGCGGTTTTGCATCCTCATTGGGTATTATTGAAGGCTGCGATCCATCAGCGAAAATGAGAGCCAAAGCTATGGGACACGGTTTGGAAGCAAAAGAAGTTACTAATATTTTACAACAACATAGTTTTTCTATTACCCAAACATTACATACACTCGTGGGTAATTTATCGGAAATTAAAAGCACACAATTACCAATAGAGGATTATGGCATTGGAAGTTTTGTTGTAATTAGAGACACTAAAATATGACAGATTTAATAACATATAAGCCTATAGGAAAGGTTAAATCAATTTATAAGCAACCAGCAGGCACTCCTATTCAACCAAACAACGGAGTTCAGCCAGGTGAAATTGAGATTTACCCTGAATTTCAAGACGGATTAATGGATTTGGATGGGTTTTCGCATGTAATTTTACTCTACCATTTTCACCTACTTAAAAATACAAGTTTAAAAGTTATTCCTTTTATGGACACAACGGAACATGGCATATTTGCCACCCGTAGTCCGGCACGCCCAAATAAAATAGGGCTTCCGGTTTTAAAAATTGTGAAAATTGAACATAATATAATTACAGTTGAGGGAATTGATATTGTAAATAATACTCCCGTTTTAGACATAAAACCTTATGTTCCACAGTTTGACACTCCGGAATTAAGTGAAATTGGATGGCTCGAAAATAATTATATGAAGCAAAAAGATATGAAAGATGATGAAAGGTTTTTATAAAAGCCTTTCATCATAAAACAATAAAACCAGAACAAATTATTAAAATATGGAACAAACTAATAAAATACGTTTCGCTTTTGCTGTAAATAATAAAAATCAGTTTGAGAAAAAACATTTTGGTGATGCAGCTAAATATATAATTAAAGAGTGGGTTAATAATGAATTTATTGACATAGCTGAAGAAATAAATATTTTTAAAAATTTAGATGAATCGCAGGCTCATGGTTCAAAGAAAAAAGGAGAAGCTATTATCAATTTCCTGCAACAAAAAAATGTTAAAGCACTTGTTTCAATGCAATTTGGTAAAAATATTAAGCTTGTAAATAAATATTTTGTTCCAATTACTGTTAAGTCAGAGGAGCTGAATGATGCTTTAAATTTATTAGTAAAGCATATGATTTGGATTGAAGATGAGTTGAAACAGAAAAGCTCTGATTTTAAACTCTTTAGTATTAATAATGGAGTGCTTAAAAGCAACATTAATAACAAGTAAGGCCTTGTAAATAAATAAGTCATTTTGAATAGGCGAAGTTAGTGTACAAAAGAACAAGCCTAAATGGATTAGTTATTTATTAACAATCCCTAAGTATCCTCGGGGAATCTGCCTGACATTCAACTTTGGTAGGCGGATTGTATTCAAAGAGATTAAAGAAAATATAAACATATAAAATAACCTATAAATATAACGTTAGTTATGAAAAAATACGATGTAATAATTATTGGAGCCGGACCGGCAGGAATAATAACTGGAGTGACAGCAAAAAAAGAGAACCCAGACAAAAATATATTAATGGTACGTGAAGAAGAAAAAGGTTTGGTGCCATGTGGTATCCCTTATATATTTCACTCACTTAATTCGGTTGACAAGAACGTAATGGGGCCAAAACCTTTTATTGATTTAGGTGGCGATGTTATTACCGATTTAATTGTTAATGTTGATATTGAAAACAAAACTGTTAAAGCAAAATCGGGTGATAAATTCTCGTTTGAAAAACTTGTTTTTGCCACAGGCTCACGATATGTAGAGGCAACATTTATACCTGGATATGAACTAAAGAATGTTTTTTACATTAAAAAAAGCTACAATTATATTACTAACTTATTTAATGAGTTAAAAGATAAAAAAAACATAGTAGTTGTAGGTGGCGGATTTATTGGGGCTGAAGTTGCCGAGCAATTAGCTCTGCACGCCGACAAAAAAGTGAGTCTTATTGAAAGTGAAGAGTATTGTTTTTCAAAGGCATTTTCGAATGAATTAAGCGAAATAGCAACAGAATCACTCAATAAAACAAAAGTGAATGTTCAAACATCAACACTAGTTGAAAAAGTATTAGGTGAAAATGGTGTTGTTAGCGGTGTGCAGTTAAATAACAAAAATATAATAAGCGCTGATGCTATAATTTTTGCTGTTGGATACAAACCAAATAGTGAACTAGCTGCCACAGCAGGTTTAAAAACAAACAAGGTTAACGCAATAATAGTAGATAATTATGGTCGCACATCTGAGAATAATATTTTTGCAGTTGGTGACTGTTCTCAAACTTTGGGTTTTTTAACCGGAAGATGCGATAATATTATGTTGGCTTCAACAGCTACTGCTGAGGCTCGTGTTTTAGGATATAATTTATTTGGTGTTAAAATTAAAAATAGTTTTACAGGAACAATTGGTATTTTCTCTACTGAAATTAACGGCTTGTCAATGGCTGCTGCCGGATTAAATGAAAAAAACACCTTGTCGTCTAACATCGACTTTATAACTGCTACATTTAGCGATTTTGATAAACACCCCGGAACATTAGAAGGTACATTGCCATTAACTACAAAATTATATGTTTCACCATCCGATGGTTCTATTTTAGGTGGTGAAATATGGGGTGGAAAATCATCAGGTGAAATTATTAATATTATTGGTTTTGCAATACAAAAAGGACTAACCGTTTATGAGCTTATTTCGTTACAAATAGGTACTCATCCATTACTTACATCGGCACCAACAAAGCCTGTAATTATTAAAGCGGCAGAAGTAGCTATTTCAAAAATAAGAGACTGTAAAAAATAAAATATCTTAGCGTATAATAAATCTTAACATTCGGTTTTATTATAAGCTTTGTATTTAATTAATTTTTTTTTAACACTAGCATCCGAAACTTAATATTTTAGCCTGCCTGCGGTAGGTAGGTTTATTTGGTGATATGTTTATTTGTTTATATTAGTCTGATATAAAATGGATTAGTTCATTTATTTAAACAAATAAACAATCTAAACGAATAAACTTGTTTTAACATATTGTATATAGCTTATATTTAGATACATGTATTGTTATGAAAACTTTCGGACGCTAGTGATCTTTTAATTATAAAGAAAGCGTGACTTTAACAAAAAAAATATCGACTCATAATTTTAAGGCATTTTTATGGCATGCTGGTTTTTTAGCCTTTGCCCAAAATTTTATTGATGTAGATACTATAATACCGGGTATGATTGTTGATGCGGGAGGAAATGCTATGCACATTGGTATTATGACTGCTATTATGCTTGGAGGTTCAAGTTTTACTCAACTATTTTTCGCCCCCTACATTAGTAATAAAAAATACAAAAAAGGGTATTTACTATTCGGAATAAATTCACGTATTTTTTCGTTATTTGGCTTAGGAGCATTGCTCTTGTATTTTAATCACAATACAAGTAATGTACTGTGGATTATATTTATTTTCATAACCCTTTTCTCATTAGGAGGTGCTTTTTCTAATGTTAGTTATGCCGATATAATGGGAAAATCTATTCTACCCGAAAAACGAAAAACATTTTTATCAACAAAGCAAATTATTTCAGGAATCATAGTTTTAGGCTCGGCATTCATAGCAAAGCAAGTATTATCTGCAAGCCAATATCCAATAAACTATGCATTTATGTTTTTGATTGGCGCAACTGGCTTACTCGTAGCTTCAGGAGGTTTTTGGAGTGTAAAGGAGACCATTCCATCACAATTAAAAATATCTGGTTTTAAAGAGTTTAAGTCATTACTCCGCAAAGAATTAAAAGAAAACCCAAGGTTAAAATACTTTCTTGGATTTATTAATACTCAAGGCATTGCAATATCTTTTTTACCTTTTGTGATACTATATGCTAAAGAAATTTTTGGAACACAAACTGGCGATACTGGTATATACCTACTATTTAAAGTGCTTGGAGTTGTATTGGTAAGTGCTCTGGTTTTACTTGGTGCAAAAAATATAAAGTATAATATTTTACTAATAAGTAATGTGGTTTTAACCATTGCTATGGGCACTCTTGCCATATTATTAAATAATCCGGATTCCGTAAAATTCTTATTTGTTTTAGGTGGAATAATTTTTTCACTCTATTCAATTACAATGAATGGTTTGTTGCTTGAAGTTTCGGGCACTACGAATAGAACGCTTTATGCTGGTTTTGCAGGAGCAGGAAATTTACTTCCTGCAATTTTCCCGCTAATTAGCGGTGCTATTATCGACTGGCTGGGATTCCAATATTTCTTTGCCCTTTTTATGGCAATTGTAGCTTCATCACTATATTTTATTTATAAAATAAATTGTAAAAAATAATTACTATGAATAAAGTCCTTTATAAAGTAACTGAAGAATGCATTGCTTGTAGAGCATGTGTTGAAGTAGCATCTGAAAATTTTGCTATGGGTAATTCTGGTAAAGCATACGTTTCAAAGCAACCTGAAAACTATGACCTTGAAAAAGCATGTGATAATGCAATTGAGGTATGTCCGGTTGAAGCTATTGAGAAGATAGTTTTAAAAACTCAAGTTTCTGACACAGAACCTATATTAGCTTCATCGAATGTGAAAGTGGTACTTGATAAGCATCCTGAACTTAAAGATGTTCTAATTGGTATTTCTTCTCGATTTAAGAAAATACTTAATCCGGCTATGTACAATACGCTGGCTCGATTTGCTACTTTTACCGATGCAGCAAAAGTAACCAGCATTTCGGTGTGCGAAATACTACACACTTTAAATGATGCTATTGGCACAATGGATCAGTTGGAAAAAATTGCACCAGACTGCATTAAAATAACTGATAAGATTGATTTGATTGCACAAAGTGATGATTTAAAATGGACTGAATCATTAGAAAGGTATATTTATAATACAGACAGTATGCCTGAGATTATTGAGAAAATTTCAACTCTTAAAGCCCAAGATAACATTGTTCTAATTTCGATAAGTGAACCTATTGAACTATACAAAACAGCAAAGGGATTAGGCTTGAAAATTAATATTGAGAAAGGTCGAGAATATCGCGTTTCAATTTTTAATCCTTTAAAAGAAAAGAAAATTGAAAACTGGGAAGAACGAAGGCATACATTTGAACAGCTTGACGTACGAACAATGCAAAGCGACCCCTTTGATAGAATTGTTAAAAAAGCATATGCAACTGAAGATAATGAAGGTTTTATTTTAATTCAACGCTTTGAACCTTTCCCAATTATTAATATGCTTGCTGAAATGGGTTTTGAGCATATATCAGAAATAAAATTGGCTAATGAAGTTTGGGTATACTTTCATAAAACACCTGTAAGTACAGAAGATAGTAAGAAAAAAGGCAATAAAACTGATGTTGTAATTCAGTCGGCCACGCCGGTTGCATACCCTGTTATAATGCGCTTATTACAGTCGGAAGTTATTAGAAATAGCGTAAATATAAAAGAGCTTAAAGTTTGGGAAGAAACAGAAAAACATTTGGCATGGATTACAAGCGGAAAAGCCGATATTAGTTTTTCGGCGCTTATTACTTCTGCTAAACTTAGAAATTATGATGTGAAAATTCCAGCACTATTTGTTTGGGATAATTTTGTTATCCTGACAAGATATAATGCGAATAATTTTCAGGATATTATGGGACATACAATAGCCACACCTTTATTTGAAGAAGCCCCTCCAGCTAAAATTACTAAATATTTAATTAAAGCAAGTGGTTTGAATCCAGATGATTTTAAATTCACTTTTGGGAAACCTTTTGGACGACCAGAGCAAATATATGCCGATTTTGTTTCAGGTAAAACTGATACAGCAATACTTAGAGAACCGGAGGCAAGCTACGCTATTAAAATTATGCAAGATCGTGGTGAAACCATTTCTATTCTTTCGTACAATAAAATTTGGAACGAAATAAACCCAGGTTTTGGAAGTTTTCCCAATGCCGGAATAGTTTTTAAAGGTGAGTTTGTAAGAAAAAATCCTGAGTTATCGGCAGTTTTCTTAAAGGAACTGAAAAGTGCTATAGATTGGGTGAACCAAAATAGAAAAGAAGCTGCAAAACTATCGTTTGACATGATGCGACAGCCAGTTGATAGGGTTGAACTATTCTTAGAAAGAGTAAATTTTGCTTATGTAAGTGGTCCTGAATTAGTTGAAAAAGTAGATAATTATTTTGCAGTACTCTCCCAACAAGGAATAGTAGAAAGTGAAATTGATGAACAGTTTCTAGATATTTTCAGATCGTAATAATACTAACAATAAATGGTGACAAATCAAAAAATAATTAGAGGGTCAGAAGTAAACATGCCTACAAAGTATGGCAAGTTTCGCTTAATCCCTTTTCTCGAAAAGGAGAAAAATATTGAACATATTGCATTGGTAAAAGGTGATATTAATCCTAATGAAACCATTCTTACCCGTATTCATTCATCGTGTGCTACGGGCGATATTTTTGGTTCGATGCGCTGCGATTGTGGCGACCAATTACATAAAGCTATGAAACTTATTGAGGCTGAAGGTAATGGCGTTGTGGTTTATTTGCAACAAGAAGGGCGTGGTATTGGCTTAATGAATAAAATGAAAGCTTATAAATTACAAGAAGAAGGTTTAGATACTGTTGATGCAAATATACATTTAGGATTTGCTCCCGATGAGCGTAGTTATGAAATAGGAGCAGCAATATTAAAATCTTTAGGTGTCTTTAATATTACATTATTAACCAATAATTCGCTCAAAACAAAAGGGCTTGAAGCAAATGGAATTACAATTATTGCTAGAAAAGAACTTGTGATTAAACCCAATGCCTTTAATGAGAAATACTTACGAACCAAACAATACAAAATGGGACATGTGTTAAATTTTAGTTAAAACTAAATTATGGGTTATAAAACTAAACAAATATCTTTAAAAGTTAATAGCATGCAAAGTGCAGTGTCCGTTGCTTTTAACGAAAAGTTAATTGTTGAGAAACTTTATATCCTTAAAAACTAATAAGATAATTAAAATGATTCTCAAAATTTATTATTTATTTACATTTTAGGTAATGTTTTTTAATTCAGCATAATGAAGCAAGCATTTAAAAGTTTTTCGTGAAAATTCGGGACAGGCATTGCATAATTCAGGATAAATAATATGATACAAATAAATATAAAATCTGAATCTAATTATAAAATAATATTTTAAAATGAAAAAAATAATATTCTTAATTATAGCCTTATTACCATTATTTATGTTTGCACAAAACACAATTAGTGGGACAGTATGTGATATAAAAAATAATGAATTAATGCCCAACGTATATGTTTATATTCCCGACTTGCAAAAAGGAACCGTCACGAATATTAATGGAGTTTATGAATTGAATAATTTACCAAACGGTTTTTTAAAAATTCAATATTCATTTTTAGGTTACAAAACTCAAATAAATACCATAGAACTAAAAAATACCACATTAGAAGTAAATGTTAAACTTGAAATAACCGCAATACAAACCCAAGAAGTAATAGTATCGGGAGGGCAGGCTGGTAGCCAACATGAACATGCCATTAAAATTGAAACTTTAAATAAAGAAGCTCTAAATAATGCTTCGGATGATAATGTTATAAAAAAGCTTACTCAAATTGCTGGCATTGATGCTATTAGCAAAGGGAACAGTATTGCTACACCTGTAATACGCGGATTGTCAACCAGTAATATATTAGTGTTAAATAATGGTATACGTATGGAAAATTTCCAATTCTCTGAAGACCATCCATACACAATTGATGCCAGTGATGTTAGCAATGTTGAAATTATAAAAGGGCCGGCATCGCTACTTTATGGTTCCGATGCCGTAGGAGGCGTTCTGAATTTTATTAAAGAACCACCTGCTGCAATAAATACTACTAAAGCTAAATTTCAAACACAATACAATACCAATAACAAAAGCACTAACACATCTTTTAACTTTAAAAGTAGTGGCAATAATTTTTTTGGAGGAATATCGGGCAATTTCAATTCAGCTATGGATTACATATCGGGCACTAACGAAAGTGTACCTAACTCCCGAAGTAATAATTATAGCACAAAAGCTTTTACTGGCTTGCGAAATTCAAAAGGTATATTTAAATTACATTACGACTATAATAAAATGCAATTGGGTATTACCAATCCACCTGCTATAAATTTGGTAACTGATAATCTTAGAAAAAATGGTGCTTGGTATCAAAACTTAGATAATCACATGCTAATTTCACAAAACACCCTATTCTTTAATCAACTAAAAATAGACCTCGATTTAAGTTACCAGCATAATCATCGCAAATTACAAGGAAACCCTGATGCCCCAATTTTTACAATAGTTGACATGAGTCTGAATTCGGTAACTTGGCAAGCAAAAGGGCGTTACGACTTTTCAAAACATAGTAATTTTATACTAAGTACTCAAGGTTTAATTCAAAATAATAAAAACGGAGATGCCCCTAACCATATTTTGCCCAATTTTTCAACACTAGCCAATTCATTAGCTGCTTTATGGCAATATAACTCAAACGAAAAAATATTTTACCAAATAGGTGCCCGATACGATTTTAAACAAATCGCTGTCCCTACACAGCACAATGGTGGTAGTATAGCAGATACCTTACTCTCGTTTAATAAAAATTATAGCAATGTGAGCTTTTCTACAGGACTTACCTATAAATTAACACATCATATATTAATAAGGGGGAATATTGCATCGGCATACCGAACGCCAACGGTTGCTGAGCTATTACAAGATGGGGTTCATGGGAATCGTTTCGAACAAGGTAATAGGGATTTTAAAACTCAACGAAATATTGAAGGCGATTTAAGCGTGCATTTTCACACAAATAACTTTGTAATAGATATATCATCGTTTTATAACCAGATATATAATTACATCTATATAGCACCAACCAATGACACTACAGAAAATGGATTCGATATTTATCGCTATAGCCAAAACGATGCGAACCTTTACGGTATAGAATTATCCGGTCAGTACAATCTATTAAATAATTTCGTAATTAAAGTGACCTATGCTCACATTACTGCCCAACAAAGCAATGGCGATAACCTTCCATTTATACCACAAAACAAAATCAATATTAATTTATCATACAGCAAAAGCTATCATAAATTTTTTGAAAAAATTCAATTGGCGGTTAATCCGCTTATTGCATTTGAGCAGAACGAACCCCACGTATTTGAAACCAATACAGATAGCTATTTTGTATTGAATACTTTTTTGAATGCACAAATGAATTTTGGCAAGCAAAAAATTGAAGTTGGAGTGTTTGCAAACAATATTTTAAATACTACATATTACGATCATCTTTCAACATTAAAAGAGTTAGGATATTACAATATGGGCAGAAATATTAGTTTAAGAATAAAAATCCCATTATCATTTAATTAAAATATTATAAAGCAGACCATGTCTGAGATAAATATTGAGACACATACAAGCATGATTAAAATGTGTGCCAAATCGAAGCATTGTCTAAAATTTTAGACCTATGAAAGTGTTATTTATTTATTGCAATAAGTTCGGTTATAATCCAACCATTAAAACGCTTGATAATGCAAGCAATAATGTTAATCATAACGTTTTTGAAAATGTTCAGGTAGCATTTATTCAAGCCGAAAAAGAAGATGAAGAGAACGAAAAAGATGTAGAAAAAAAACTAGTGAAAAATCTGAAATGGATTTGTGGGAAAAATAAGGCAACGAAAATAGTGCTTCATTCATTTGCCCACCTATCTGACAGTAAGGCAGATCCTGATTTCACTATTGACTTTCTTAATAAAGTAGAAGCACGAATGATAAATGCGGGGTACACAACAAACCAAACTCCATTTGGGTATTTTCTTGATTTACAAGTTGATGCCCCAGGATTTTCGTTAGCCAGAGTATTTAAAAGTATTTAAAATCAATATTAGTTTGTAGTAGATCGTTAGGTTTTGAGACCTGACTGAAGGTAAACCTTGGCGACAGACAGGTTTGAGCAGTGAGATGAAAAATATAATACCTTGAAGTACATGGCATTGAGCTGAATATATTTTTATTTACATAGAATACATTATCAACCACAAACAAATCATTAACGTACTATTGAATATAAACATAAATTAAAAGCAAATATGGCAACAAAAATTTATCCTGATTCAGGCGTTGAATTATCACCATTTATATCAAAAAATTACGATAAGGTAATGAATATTGGTTCTATGGGTCTTTACAAAAGATTCATAAAAGGAGCAATTGCAGATATGAATATTCAACCTTCAGATTCCATTATTGATATGGGCTGTGGTACAGGTCGTAATGCATCATTAATGACCTCCTATTTAAACGAAAAAGGGGAGATTATTGGTCTTGATATTTCACCTGAAATGGAACAACAGTTTAATTCAAAATTTAAGCTTGATGCTCGTGTTAGTTTTAAAAACAAGCGAATTGACCAAGCTTTGGAGTTAAATCAAATGTTCGACAAAATTTTCATAAGCTTTGTTATTCACGGTTTTCCGAACGAAGTTCGCTCAGCTGTAATTGATAACGCCATAAACCACTTAAAACCGGGTGGTGCATTCTACATTCTCGACTTTGCCGAGTTTGACATGGCTAAAATGCCTTTTCATCATAGGGCAATTTTCAAAGCTGTTGAGTGTAAATATGCTTTTGATTATATAAAACGTGACTGGAAAGATATCCTGCGATCATCAGGTTTTGTAGCATTTGAAGAACATTTTTACATGAATAAATATGTTCGCCTTTTAAAGGCTATAAAAAAGGAATAATATCAAATAGTAAATATCCTCGGGACAAGCCTAAAAAAAATAAAAGAGGCAGGCCTCGGGGAATTATATCCAAAGAGATTAAATACAAAATAAAAATGGAAACAAAACATTTACCTCAAAAATTGATTGATGATTTATCAGCAGTAAAACACCCTGCAATTGATTTTTCACTTATTGAACTTGGAATACTTAAAGAAATTAGTATCGATAACAAAACGGCCAATGTAACTATTGCTTTTCCTTTTCCAAACATTCCTATTGAAGGAACCATAGTAAACTCAATTAAAAAACCCTTTGAAGCAAATGGCTATGAAATAGATTACTCCGTTGTTATAATGACAGAACAGGAAAAAAATGAATTTCTTGGTTTAGAGAAAAAAGGTTGGAAAGGATTATAATTATGCGTCGAAACTCACATCTATTTATATTTTTTGTCCTATTTATTAGTCTGGTATACAGTATGATACAAACTAATAATTGTTATAGTCAAAATATACAAGGCAACAGTATAGTATTTCATCCAATTGGTATTTTTCACTCCAACTACACAACACAAACAGGAGCTCCAAGGCAAGGTATTTTAATGCCCGAGGGAAAAGGGACTATTGAAATTTATCCAGAATATCAAAGTGCTTTAAAAGATTTACACCTATTTGAATACATTATTGTTTTATATCACTTTAGCGAGGTCGAAAAATGGGAGCCTACTGTTAATCCGCCAGCATCAACCCATGAACATAATTTTGGCTTATTTGCAACCCGAAGTCCCAAACGCCCCAACCCTATCGGTTTTTCAATAGTTAAGCTTGATAAAATAGAAAACGCAACTCTTTTTCTATCGGGAGTTGATGCTTTTGAAGGCACTCCGGTACTCGACATTAAACCCTACTTACCGTCTGTTGATTGCATAAAAAGTGTACAAAATGAATTAATAGAAAAAGAATTAGGACATCATAATGAAATTTTTATTACAGACTCAACTTTTTTCAAATAACAATGATTTCAAACCAGATAACAATTAGACCAAGATACGGGGAAGTGGACCAAATGGGTTATGTATATCATGCAAACTATGTATGCTACTTCCATCAGGCCAGAACAGAACTACTAAGAACCTTAGGTATTAATGATAAGGTACTGGAAGATAATAATATATTATTGCCAGTAATTGAAACCCATATCAAACATAAACATCCGGGTTGTTACGATGAACCTTTAATTATAAACACCAAAATAGTAACAATGCCAACAAGCCGATTTAAGTTTGAATTTGAAATTTCAAACGAAATAAATAAATTGGTTTGTACTGGAGAAACTATTGTAGTATTTGTTGACTCGCAAACACGCAAACCAATGATAGTACCCGACATTATAAAAAACGCACTGTTAAAACAACTTGAAATTATACCTCAATGAAATTAAGCGTACTAACCGAGAATGTAGCTGGAGGAAGATTTCTAGCAGAACACGGTCTTTCTTATCTAATTGAAAGCAATGGGAAAACCATTCTTTTTGATACCGGCCATACTGATGTGTTCTTAAAAAATGCAGCTTTACTAGGCATTAATATTAAAAAGCTAGTTGATGTAATCGTTCTTAGCCACGGACATTGGGATCATGGCGATGGCTTAAAGCACATAACAGATTTACCATTAATTACGCACCATGATTCTTTCGTTAAAAGGTTCCGTAAAAACGACAATACAAACATAGGCTTAGCATTAACCAGACATCAAATAAGTAAGAAATTCAAATTAATTGAAACTAAATGGCCATATAAAATTGGCGAAGGAATTTATTTTCTGGGAGAAATACCACGTATAAATAAATTTGAATCGCAAACTACAACTTTTGTCGATGATAAAAATGAACCCGATTTTGTACTCGATGATTCGGCTCTCGCTATTATTGAAAACAATGAACTAATTATTGTAACAGGGTGCTCCCATTCAGGCATATGCAACATTATTGAACATGCAAAAACAGTTAGTGGTATTCAAAAAGTTAAAGCGGTTATTGGTGGTTTTCATTTAAAACACAATAATAAACAAACTCAACAAACCATTGAGTATTTCCAAAAGGAGGATATCAAAACTATTTACCCTTCACATTGCACTGAATTACCTGCATTAGCTTCATTTTATAATGCATTTAAAATAGAACAGCTAAAAACAGGAATGCTATTAAATTTTTAGATGAATAAAACTTAATAAACATGGAGCAAACACAAAATAAATCAGAAGCTGTTGATTTACTGGCAGTAATGTTCGAAATATGTTTAAAACGTAAAACTATAGTGCTTGACAGGATGGGTGTAACTGAAATGGAATACAATTTTTTTATGTGTCTGGATAAATGCAATAATTTAAATATTATGCAAATAGCTAATCATATGAAGTTAGCCCAGCCAAAAGTTAGCCGAATGACTGATAAACTTATAAAAAAAGGATATTTAAAAAGAGAATCGCAGAAAAACGATCACAGATCTGTTAAAATAGTCTTTACTGAAAATGGTTTGCAAATGTATAACTATGCCGTTGAAAACAAATGCATGGGCGAAGAAAGAATCAAAAGCATTTTAAATGAAGAAAAATATGAAGAGTTTAAAAGTTTACTACAACAACTAATTAATAATTATTCAAAAATATCATAGACACTAAAGTGCGACTATAAAGTCTGTATTTACAAGATTATATTTATATGAAGGTTATTTATATTTTGCAAAAGCCCACAGTATTCAGTCGGTAGTCAGTATCAGCTCTGCTTTGACTGCCGACTGTGAATTGTTAACTGCGAATAAAAAAAATAAACCACTATGGATTTAAAATCCATAGTGGTTTATTGATCTCAGCCCGAAAAATGAATATCCGGTTTATAATATCTATAATTTTTTCCACACCAAAGTATGCCAAAAAAGGTATTTTGAGCCAACAACTTCTATTTCACCTTCTCTAATTTCAGTTACTTTTAAATTAAATACCATTCCCTTTTCTGGACCATACATACTACCATTTACCCATTGTTTTTCAATATTATCAAACTCAAGACTATTTATAATTACTTTGTTCAATAAAAGGTCGTTTTGTTTCGATGCGTCGGGGTTTTTAAAGTCCTTAGTTACACCATCTTGATAACCATTTAGTGCAATAATTTTGCCGTAATATTTATCTTTAATTTTAAATATTTCAATATCTAATTTATTTGGCAAGTGATATTTTCCAATTATATCGTCAGGTTTCACCGCGGCAAACGAGGCGAAATTAAATATTAGGATAAATAACAGAATTAAATTTGTTTTAAGCATTGTTTATTTTTTTGATTAAAAACTATATTTTATTTTGGCATAAATCATTGAATTATCCTGGTATTGACCGAACATTCCAGCTCGTTCACCTATAAAAATATTTGATCCTAATAATACTGAAAAGCTATCATCAAAATCGTAGGTGATTTTAGGGCGAATTAATGCATCATTGTCATCTAATCCTATATATGAAAATATCTCTAGATGTAAAGTTTCTCTCAACATATCGTATCTAGCTAAAAAGGTTGCTGTATTTTTAAACTCGGTTTTATCCATCATTGTATCATAGTCGAATATGTATTGCTGAATAAACTGAGTGCTTAGCTTTACACTTCCAATACTAAAATCTAAACCTACTACATAATGTAAATAATCTTTCTGAATAAGAGCATCGGTTGCAAGAGGGTCGGCAGTTTGAAAATATTTACCATTGTAATAAGCTGCCTCTCCACGTAAAATAATTCCTTTAATTTCAGTGCTAAACGAACCGCCACCAATTCCAAGTCTGTGGTGCTGTGGTGTAATATTTAATCCTACTAAAACCGGACTTCCTGTTGACATGTCAAATTCTTTTTGGATATGCATGGCCGGATTGTCGTCCCAAGTATATCCACCCATTATTTCGAAATCAATTTTTGATGTCATGGCTGAATATTTCAAAAAGACCTCTGTATTTTCTATTGAGGGTGTTATTTCGCTTTTGCTCCAGTCGAAAGTTGGTGGTGCCGGAAAATCGGGTTCAATGTACCAAATTGAATAATCATTAGGTCGCTCAGTAGGAGTAAATTGCGGAATTGCAATAGCTTCTATAGTACTGTTACCAATATAGTAGTTAATTTTAACTGCCGTTACTCCCATTCTAATTTCATCAAAATCGGGCAATAAAAATTCGGTTAAGTTAAGTGGCGAAACAATATCGGTAATAAATACCCCATCGGCTTTACCCCAAACAACTTGCTGCCTACCTATTCTAATATCAAAATTATCAAAATACATATCCAAATACAATTCACGCATTCTAAAATTTAAGCTATCAGCATTGTATAAAAACATCATAGGATTAGCTTTAAAAGCTACCTTATCGCCACTTTTGGCAAAATTTAAATTTAAGGTTTGCTGGATAATTGAAAACTCACCCGTTTTATAATTTATGCCTTCGTAGGTTCTTACAAAACCAGATAGTTCTGTTTGCTGTGCATTTGTAAACATACTTGCTATTAAAAGCATTATTAATATTAGTCCTTTAGTATTCATTTGTTAATTTTTATAATTAAGCAATGAGATTATTGCGTTATAATTCAATGAATAATTGCAACATTTCTTCATTAAATCATTATTTACTACATTCCTCTCATCATCATTCTTTCAGTAAATTTTGAAGCCGAAACACCGGTATTTACTTCTACATTAGAAAGTACAATACTTGTTTTATGATCTTTTTGAACATTTTTCATTTCAGAATTGGTAATAACCCAAAAACCCGAAACTTCTTTATACTTTTTAATTGTCAGTACCTTAAGAAGGTCATCATCTTCATCGTAAAACTCTTTTTTCACGCCAATAAAATTCAATTTATTAATCCATGTAATTGTTTTTGTGTACATGTATTCTTCATCTTTAGAAACACTTTCCACAACGTAGCAAGCTTTTTCATTAATTGTTTCTTCTCTTAATAATTTATGGGTGTCGGCATTTAGTTTTCTGTCGCCAAGGTCGTCATAGGTGAAGTCTGAACCCATGAAATAATCGCTTTTACTATCGCTTGAAATACGCTTTGTCTTTTTTATGGCTGGTAAATAAATCCATTGATCGTCATTTTTATCACTATCGTAGCTCCAGCTCATAAACGAAGTGTTTTTTACATCGGCAGGCGATTTAAAGAACATTATGCTTTTCTCAATTTCACCTAAATATTTTGTGAATTGCATTATTTCTCTAATTCGTTGCTTGCCCTGTTTGTTTGTAAGTGTCATAGTAAGGGTTGATGTTTGATCATCGCCTGTTGCCCTGTTATAAGCTTTCTCTACAATTTGCGTACCTGTTAGTTGTGCATTTGCACTAAAACCTGCTACTATTATTAGTATAGCTGCTGCTATTGTTTTTAAATTTATCATATCTTTTAATTATTTAATAGTTTATTAATTCAATTATACAATGGTTTAATATTTATTTTTGTCATTGTATAATTCCTTCATTTCTTCATTGTATCATTTCTTCATTCCTTCATTGTATAATTCTTTCATTACTTTCCACTTACTGTTTTTAATATTGCTCCAATAATTTTCATGATTTCGTCCAAATCTTCAATTAAACTGTTAGCTAGTTTTGTTTCTATATAGTTACTATCTCTAAGTAACCTTATCCAATAATGAGTTTCTCTAGCTTCTTTGTAAGAGATAAAGAATTTTGCTCTAAAATCTTTTTTAGAGATACTTCCGGCAGCCTCCTCTGCGTTGGCTCCTATTGAAGTTCCGCTTCTTAGTATTTGTTTTGATAATGTATATTCTTTCTTCTCATAACTAAGATATTTATATAATTTTATAATGCG